>NZ_JBEZGJ010000035.1:0-48379 GCF_040649965.1 Micromonospora sp. NPDC048843 | reverse complement strand
CACAGTGGCCCATCCGGCCGTCAGCTCGGCGTGGGCCGGCGTGGGCCGGCGTGGGCCGGCGTGGGCCGGCGTGGGCCGGCGTGGGCCGGCGTGGTCAACGGTCGACGTCGGCCGGCATGGTCAACTCGGGTTTCAGGAAGTCGGCCGCTCAGATGGCGTGGGATACCGCAACTTCCGGGAACCCGAGTCGATCAAGCCGGCACCGGCCCCGGCACCGGGCGGGCATGATCCGGCCGAGTTCGGGCACGACGGGGCTAGACGGTCAGGGGCACCAGCCGGTCGGGGTACGGGTCGGTCAGGTGGCGTCGTCGTAGCTGGCGCGGGGGGCCGGAGCCGAGGGGCTGCTGGTGGCAGTGCCGGACCGGGCCTCGTTCGACCGCAGGTCGGCGGCGTTGGCCACGTCCTTCAGGTCGTTGTGCACGCCGCTGACGTCCGCGCGCAGGTTGTCGTAGACGCCCTGCAACGGCTTGCGGATCGCCGCCTCGTCCTCCTCGCTGAGGAGGTGCTTGCGGATGAACGCCTTCGGGTGCAGGTCTTCCAGCTGGATGTCGGTGCCCAGCTCACGGCTCAGGTCGCCGGTGGCGTTGCGGGCCATGTTGCGCAGGTTGCGCACCAACCGCAGGCCGTCGGTGATCACGGCGGGGAGCCGGTCGCCGAAGATCAGCAGCGCCAGGAGCAGCAGCGCACCGATCTCCCACCAGTTCAGGTTGTCGAGCATCCCGCGGGCCTCCTCTCGGCGTCAGCAGCAAGACTACGCACGGCGGACGGCTTTCGGGCAAGGGGTGCGCCGCTGTTCACTTCGCTTCCGTGGTGAGTCACTTCGCGTCCGCGGCGAGAGTTACCGAGGTGTTCTGCCGAGCGGAGCCACGCCGGTACTCGACGGTCACGACCGAGCCCGGCGCGTACTTGCGGACCAACGCGGTCAGATCCGTCGGCTCGGTCATCGGCCGACCGTTGATCTTGAGGATCACGTCGCCGACCTTCAGTCCGGCACCGTCCGCGGGGCCGGACGGCTCCACCTCGGCCAGCCGCAGGCCGCCCCCGACGACCCCGGTCGGGCCGTCCGCCCGGGCGCCGATCACCGTACGCCGGGCCTTGCCGGTGCCGATGATGTCCTGGGTCACCCTCTTGGCCTGGTTGATCGGGATGGCGAAGGCGAGCCCGATGTTGCCCGCCTCGTGTCCCTCGGCGACAAGTGACTTGATCGTGGAGTTCACTCCGACCACCCGGCCGGCGCCGTCGACAAGTGGGCCGCCCGAGTTGCCGTGGTTGACCGCGGCGTCGGTCTGGATGGCGGCGTAGTAACGCACCGGGCCGCCCGGCTCGCCGGCCTGCATCGTCCGGTCCAGCGCGCTCACGATGCCGGCGGTGACCGTGTTGGCAAGCGACAACGGCGAGCCGATGGCGAGCACGGGGTCGCCGACCGCCAGCGCGTCGGAGTCGCCGAACTCCACAGGTCGCAGCCCGGGACGACTCACCTTGATCACTGCGATGTCCGACTCCGCGTCCTGGCCGACGATGGTCGCCGGCGCGGTGCTGCCGTCGTTGAAGACCACCGAGGCCTTGCCGGTGCCGCCGGCCACCACATGGTCATTGGTGATCACATGGCCGTCGGCTGTGGCGATGAAGCCGGAGCCCTCACTGGTCCCGCCGAGGCTGCTCACCCGTACGGTGACCACGCTGGGCAGGACCCGTTCGGCGACCCCGGCCAGCGACTCCGGTTTGCGCTGCGCAAGCGCCGGCACCTCCGCGGGCGCACCGCCGAGGACCGCCGTGCCAGCGCCGCCACGCACAGCGAACGCGTAACCCAACGCACCGCCGAGGGTGCCGGCCAGCAGCGCGGTGATCACGGGAATGAGCAACAGGTGGCGCAGTGTCGGCCGGCCCGGCGCGTCGGGGTCGGTCACCGGCTCGGGCTCGGTGCCGGGGGCCACCACCCCGGGCACCACCACCGCGGTAGGGGCCGCCGGGTCGCGCCAGGGGTCGGCGAGCGCGTCCGACCACCAGGCCGACGTGTCGGCAGAGTTGGGCCCGCCCGCAGTCGACGCCGGCCAACCCGGTGTCGGCCCGCCGGGAGGCACCGGCCAACCCGGCGTCGGCCCGCCGGAAGGCACCGGCCAACCCGGCGTCGGCCCGCCGGAAGGCACCGGCCAGCCAGGTGCCGGTCCGCTGCCCGGCGAGGCCGGGGGCGTGCGGTCAGCCCCCGGCATGGTCGGCGGCCCCACCGACGGGGCTCCTGCCCCGGGCGGTCGCGCCGGAGCCGGAGTCTCACCGCCCCGGCGCCAGTCCCAGCCGTCGGTCACGTCGGTGCCTCCCAGTCCGTCCCCGGATCCCGCGCCGCGTCGCCCGGCCACGGGCCGGTCTGGTCGCGGTTGACGGGATACCGCCTCCAGGATTGCACGGATGGACGCGGTGCAGTCAGCGGTTGCCCCGGTGATCGCTTCCGGCGGAGGCGCGGCTGCGCCCCACGACGGTCGCCTCTACGCTCACAGTGCCAACCCGCCCCCGCACCACGCACCGCCCCCGGAGGTGCCCCATCGCCACGGTCGCCGGTTCCGGCAGTTCGACGACACAGGCCCAGCATTTCGCCGAGTCGTACGTCACCGAGGATCTCGTTCTGCGTACCGCCCGCAGCCTGGCCCGCGAGGTCGGCCTCGAAGCGGTCACCCCCGGCGCGGGGGCGGCGCTGCGGCTGCTGGCCGCCGCCGGCAACGCCCGTGCGGTGGTGGAGATCGGCACCGGCACCGGAGTCAGCGGCGTCTGGTTGCTGCGCGGCATGCGCGTCGACGGCGTGCTCACCACCATCGACGTGGAGGTGGAGCATCAGCGGATCGCCCGGCGGATCTTCGCCGAGGCGGGTTTCGCGGCCGGGCGTACCCGGATCATCACCGGCCGGGCGCTCGACGTGCTGCCCCGGCTCGCGGACGGTGCGTACGACCTGGTCTTCGTGGACGCGGAGGCGACCGGCTTCCATGCCTGTGTGGAGGCGGCGCTGCGGCTGTTGCGCCCGGGGGGCGTGCTGGCTCTCAACGGTGTGCTGGCCAGCGACCGGATCGGCGACCCGTCCGCCCGGGACGCGGAGACGGTGACGGTTCGCGAAACGATCAAGGCGGTCCGGGAGTCGGAGCACTGGATCCCCGCGCTGCTTCCGGTCGGGCACGGGCTGCTCGCCGCGGTGAAGTGCTGATCCGAGCCCAGGACGGGTCAGAGCCTCGGTCGAGCCGGGGCTCTGACCCACGCGCTAGTTGACGTCGGCGAGCCAGCGCAGCAACGAGCGGACGCCCCAACCGGTGGCGCCTCGGCTGACCTCGGCCTGGTCGCTGTCGGCCCAGGACGGGGCGGACATGTCCAGGTGCAGCCAGCGGTCTCGTAGGTCGCCGGTGAACTCGCGCAGGTAGAGCGCGGCCAGCACCGACCCGGCACCCTGGGCGGGCGCGCTGTAGAGGTCGGCGATCTCGCTGCCGAGGTACTCGACGTAGTCGGTGTGCAGCGGCATCCGCCACGCCGACTCGCCGGCCGCCTCGGCCGCCGCCAGCACGCTGGCGGCCAACTCGTCGTTCTCGCTGTAGAGGGCGGCGGTGCGCTTGCCCAGCGCCACCGAGTTCGCGCCGGTGAGCGTCGCCAGGTCGAGCAGCAGGTCCGGTTTGAGCTGCTGCACCGCGTACGCCAGCGCGTCGGCGAGGACCAACCGACCCTCGGCGTCGGAATTGGTCGTCTCGCTGGTCGTACCGCCGTAGTGCCGGATGACGTCGCCGGGGCGGAACGCCGAGCCGCTGACCATGTTCTCGGCCAGCGGGGTCAACGTGGTGATCCGGACCGGCAACCGCAGCGCGGCGGCACCCAGGGTGGCGGCGACGACAGCGGCCGCGCCGGCCATGTCCTTGCGCATCAGCTTCATCGACGCCACCGGCTTGATCGAGATGCCGCCGGTGTCGAAGGTGATGCCCTTGCCGATCAGCACGACGTGGGTGCGCGCGTTGGCGGGGTGCCAGTCCAGTTCGACCAGCCGGGGTCCGCTGGCGGAGCCACCGCCCACGGCGAGGATCCCGCCGAAGCCCTCGGTGGTCAGCTCGGCCGGGCCACGGACCCGCAGCCGCAGGTCCGGAAGGTCGGCTGCGGCGGAGGCCACCTGGTCGGCGAACCACTGCGGGGTCTTCACCGACGAGGGGGTGTTGGTCAGGTCCCGGGCGAGGTGGGTCATCGCGGCCGTGGTGCGGGCCGTGGCGACGGTGTCCTCGTACCCGGTGGGGTCGTCGAGCAGCAGGTCGACGCCGGTGAGCGCCGGTCGGTCGCCGGCCTCGGTGAGTCGGAACCGGTACGGGGCGAGCAGCAGCCCCTCGGTCAATCCGCGAACCGCGGCCACTGTCACATCGACCGGCAGCGCGATGGTGATATGCGTCTCAGCTGAAGCTGAGCGGGCCAGGGTCGCGCCGGCCGTCCGCCAGGCCGCCTCGCCGCCGTCGCCGATGCCGAGCAGCAGCAGCCGGCCGGGGGTACGCCCGGGGCGCAGCTGAGTGTGGATCTCGCCGGCTCGGCCCTTCAGCCGGGCCGCTGACGCCAGCGCGGCCGCCTCGTCGGCAGTGCCGTCCGGGCCCGCCACGGCGGTCGACACTGGCTCGGCCGAGGTGTCACCTTCCGCCGTCGAATCGGCGGAGCGGACGGGCAGGACGAGGACGTCGAGCCGCTCGGGCTCGGCGATCAGACGGATGGCGAGCACGCGGAACCGTACCTCCAGGAAAGAGTCGCGCGCCGGCGGCGAACCCACCTGCCCGCAGCGTTGAAGACCCTGAGCCACCGGTGGTTCCGGTGGCTCAGGGCCTGAAGAACGTTCCGGGCGGCGTGAGCCGCCCGGAGCACTCCTTACTCAGCCGGCCGCTGCCTTCAATGCGTCACCGAGCGCGTTGGCCTCGTCGGGAGTCATCTCGACGACGAGCCGGCCACCGCCCTCCAGCGGGACCCGCATGACGATGCCCCGCCCCTCCTTGGTGACTTCCAGCGGACCGTCGCCCGTCCGCGGCTTCATCGCCGCCATGTTGTCTCCCCTCAGACCTACACCAGGGTCGGTGGGTTGCCCCACAGCCACTTCGTCACGACCACCCGCAACGGTCACGGGGGTGTCGACAAACGATTTTCCCTGATGAACACCGCCGGACCCAAACCGGAGCAGCATTGATGTAACAGCATCTAGCTTATCTTGAGAAGGCCTGTCACAATGTGCGGTCATGCAGGCACGGTCGGCACTCTTCGACCTGTACGGCGACCACCTCCGTCCGAGGGGTGGCCGGGCACCGGTTGCTGCCCTGGTCAAGCTACTGGCGCCGCTGGGAATCGCACCGCCAGCAGTTCGCACCGCCGTCTCCCGGATGGTGCGTCAAGGCTGGCTCGAGCCCCTCCGGTTGGTCTCCGGACCGGGATATTCGATCACACCGAAAGCTGCCCGCCGACTCGACGAGGCGGCGGCCCGGATCTACCGGACCGGCCGGGTCACCTGGGACGGCCGGTTCGATCTGCTGGTGTTGGAGGCCCCGGGCTCCCGGCGGGACCGTCAGCGGCTCGCCGCCAACCTGAGCTTCCTCGGCTACGGGACGCTCGACGAGCAGACCTGGGTCGCCACCCGACCCGCCGAGGATGTCGACCTGCTGCTCGCCGAAACCGGCATCCGGTTCGAGCGGTTCACCGCCTCGCACTTCTCCGGCACCCCCGGCGCGATGGGCGTGGTCCGGCGCGCCTGGAACCTGGCCGAGATCGGCCGCGCCTACGAGCGATTCGTCGCGGACCAGCGCCCGCTGCTCGCCGCGGTCACAGTGCGCAGCAGCGACGAGGAGGCGTACGCGACGCGGTTCCGCCTCGTGCACGCGTGGCGTACGTTCCTCTTCCAGGACCCGCAGCTACCCCCGGCGCTGCTGCCCGAGCGGTGGCCCGGCACCGCCGCGGCCAGTTTCTTCGACCGGCACGCAGCACGCCTGCGTCCGGCCGCCGACCGGTACGTCGAACAGTGCCTCGACGCCGGCAACCGCATCGTCCGACAGAAGGGTCGTTAGACACGTGACCGAGCCGCTGCTGGTCGACCGGACCGATGCCGTCGTCACCCTCACGCTGAACCGGCCGAACGCGATGAACGCGCTCGACGTGGCGCTCAAGGAGGCGCTGCGGGACGCCCTCGCGGAGCTGGAGACCGACCGGTCCTGCCGCGCTGTCGTCCTGGCCGGGGCCGGCGGGGCGTTCAGCGCCGGTCAGGACCTGCGCGAGCACGTGGCCACCCTGGAAAACTCCGCCAGTGACCCGCTGGGCACCGTACGGGCGCATTACAACCCGATCGCCGCCCGGCTCGCCAACCTGCCCAAGCCGGTGATCGCCGCGGTCCGTGGGATGGCTGCCGGGGCGGGCGCGTCGCTGGCGTTCCTGGCCGACATCCGCATCGGCGGTCCGACCACCAGTTTCCTGATGGCCTTCGCCAAGGTCGGTCTCGCCGCCGACACCGGCGCCTCCTGGACGTTGCCCCGACTGGTCGGCCACGCCAAGGCGGTGGAGCTGCTGCTGCTGGCCGAGCCGGTCCGCGCCGAGGAGGCCTGCCGATTGGGCCTGCTCAATCGGCTGACGGACGACGACGAGCAGGTGTTGCCCGTCGCCCAGGAGTTGGCCGCCCGCCTCGCCGCCGGCCCGACCGTCGCGTACGGGGCGATCAAGCGCCAGCTCTCCATCGCCGACGCCGGCACCCTCGCCGACGCCCTCGCCGCCGAGGCGCAGGCCCAGTCGATCTGCGGCGCCACCGCCGACCACCGGGCGGCCACCCTCGCCTTCGTCGGCAAGCAGAAACCGGTCTTCGAGGGACGCTGAACGCGATCCGGACGCCACCCTTACCGTCCTCGAACACGGGACGCCTAGCGTCGGCCGGTATGAGCGATCGTGAATCGGTGGCGCACCTGTTGCGCCGGGCCACCTTCGGGCCGACCGCCGACGAGGTGGACGCGGCCGAGCGGGCCGGGCCGGCGGCGACACTGGACCGGCTGCTCACCCCGCCCACGACGGACCGGGGTGCGGCGGCCACACCGGTCCCGACGCTGCCCCCGGACCCGTACGCCGGGCTGACAAAGGACTCCACCCGCGAGCAACGGCAGCAGGCCAACGCGGAGCGCCGCAAGCAACTCCAGCAGGTCACCGAGTGGTGGCTGGGCCGGATGGTGGCCGCCGAGGACGGGCTGACCGAGAAGTTGCTGTTCTTCTGGCACGGGCACTGGGCCACCAGCGCGCAGAAGGTCAAGTCGGCGCGGATGATGGTGGGCCAGTTGGAGACGCTGCGCCGGCACGGACGGGGGCCGTTCGGCCCGCTGGTCGCCGCGATGGTGCGCGACCCCGCCCTGATCATGTGGTTGGACGGGCAGAAGAACACCCGCAAGGCGCCGAACGAGAACCTGGCCCGTGAGCTGATGGAGCTGTTCACCCTCGGCATCGGCGCCTACAGCGAGGCCGACGTGAAGGCCGGCGCGCGGGCCCTGACCGGCTGGGTGGTCGACCGGCGTACCGGTGCGACCCGCTTCGAGGCCCGCCGGCACGACCCTGGCGAGAAGAGCATCCTCGGGCAGAGCGGCCGGTTCGACGCCGAGGCGTACGCCGGCCTGCTGGCGGCCCAACCGGCGGCGGCGACCTTCGTGGCCGGTCGGCTCTGGTTCCGCTACGCCGGCACCGAGACCCCGGCGCCGGATGGCCTGGCCGGCGCGGACACCATCGCGACACTGCGCGCGCTCTTCTCCGCGCCGACCTTCGCGCAGACCCGGGGCACGCTGGTGAAGCAGCCGGTGGAGTGGTTGGTCGGTGCGCTGCGGCAGCTCGGCATCCGACCGTCCGCGCTGCCCGAGCAGCAACGTAGACAACTGCTGGCCGGGCTGAACGCGCTCGACCAGGTGCCGTTGCGCCCACCGAGCGTGGGCGGTTGGCCGGCCGGGTCCGCCTGGCTGACCACCTCGTCGTTGCAGGCCCGGCTGCGCACGGCCGGGGTGCTCGCCGCCGCCACGGCACCAGCGGTGCTGGCCCGCCTGACCGCCGCGCCCACCGCCGGCCGACCGGACGCGCTGGCCCGACTGCTGGTCGTCGACGGCTGGGGTGCGCGCACCCGCGCCGCTCTCACCCCGCTGGCCGGTGAGCCCCGCAAGCTGCTGGCCGCCGGCCTGGTCAGCCCCGAATACACAGTCAGCTGAGCGGAGGAGTCGACATGGACACAGTGACCCGACGCAGGTTCCTGCTGACCAGCGGGGTGGTCGGCGCGGGCGCGTTGGCCGCCGGGGCCGGCGCGTACAGCCTGCGAGACCTGCTGGACACCAGCGGGGACCGGGACCCGCAGTCCCGAACGCTGGTGCTGGTGACGCTCTACGGGGGCAATGACGGCCTCAACACTGTCATCCCGTACGGCGACCCGGCCTACCGGGCGGCCCGCCCGGAGCTGGCGTACCCGGACGGGGAGGTGCGGCGGTTGGACGACGACTTCGGCCTCAACCCGGCGCTGGCCGGCCTGCACCAGCGCTGGTCCGGCGGTGGGTTGGCGATCGTGCGCGGAGTCGGCTACCCGAAGCCGGACCGCAGCCACTTCCGTTCGATGGACATCTGGCACACCGCGCAACCGGACCGGCCCGGCAACACCGGCTGGCTCGGGCGGTGGCTGGACCGCGCCGGTGGCGACCCGCGGCTGGCGGTCTCCTTCGAGCCGGCGCTGCCGCCGCTGCTGGCCGGAGCCCAGAGCGCCGGTGCGGCAGTGCCGGTGACCGACCGGAAGGCCGCAAAGGGGCTGCCCGCTGCGACACTTACCGCGTTCGCCGCCGCCGAGGCGGGCGAGTCGGCGGCCCGGGGTCGGGCCGCCGCCTGCTTCGCCGACCTGCGGTCGGTGGACGAGATGATCCGCCAGGTACGCGACTCCGCCGACCCGGACACGGCGGACCCGGACGGCGAGCAGGCCCCCGCGACGGCCACCGGCGGGGCCCGCACCCCACTGGACGCGCAGCTCGACCTTGTCGCGCAGTGCGTCGAGGCCGGAGTGTCCACCCGGGTCTTCTCGGTGTCGTTGGGCGGCTTCGACACGCATGCCGACGAGAAGCAGTTGCAGGCAGTGCTGCTGGGTCAGCTGGACCGGGCGTTGACCGGGTTCGCCGACCGGATGAGTCGCACCGAGGCGGGCCGGAAGGTGGTGGTGGCTGTCTACTCCGAGTTCGGCCGTCGGGTACGGGCCAACGCCTCGGAGGGCACCGACCACGGCACCGCCTCGGACGTGCTGCTGCTCGGCGCGGGCGTCCGGGGCGGCTGGCACGGCGCACCACCGAGCCTCACCGACCTCGACGACGGCGACCTGAAATACACCACCGACTTCCGGGATGTCTACGCCACGCTGCTGGAGCGGGTGCTGGACACCGACCCGGGCCCGGTCCTCGCCGACTGGCGGGGACGAGTGGACAAGCTCTTCTAGTCGTCCTCTTCCGGGTCCTGGTTGGCCTGCTCGCCCAGCACGAACGCCTGCATGGCCAGCTCGTCGCCGGCCGGCGAGACGAAGGCGGGCAGCTCACGCGGGCCCAGCTCCTGCACGTAGGACCAGAACAGCCGAACCGCCTCAGCCGGCGTGCCGGCCTCGATCGGCAGGTCGAGGCTGACCAGCCAGGTGCGCCGCGCCGGGGGCGGGCCGAGCTGGTCGACCAACGCCCGGAAGGCCGCCGGCTCCACAGCGGTGACCGGCTCGTCGAGCGTCAGCAGGTCGGCCGGCACCGGCTCGTCGAAGGCCCGCCGGGTGTACGCGACGACGAGCGTGCCCGGCTCGACAGGGGACTGCGGGTCGTCCGGGTCCTCGCGGTGGCGTCGACCCGGCGCGGCGACCCGGCCGAGGGCCACCAGCCGTGGCGGCGCGTCCACCAGCACGGCCACCTGGTCGCCCAGCCCTGGCCGGGCGACGTCGGTCAGCCCGGTCAGCTCCAGCGTGTCGTGGTGCACGAGCCGCTCGGCCTCGTACCGTTCGGCGGGCAGCAGCACCGCCCAGGTGCCCACCCCGTCGGCGTTGCCGGCCGCACCGGCCCGGTGCGCGGTCTCGGTCGTCATGCCTGCAATCTCATCACGCCGCCGATGCAAGGGTGACGTGACAGCCGACGATGTGATCGTCGACCATCCCGGTCGCCTGCATCAGCGCGTACGCGGTGGTCGGGCCGACGAACCGGAAGCCGCGCTTCTTGAGTGCCTTGGCCATCGCCGTCGACTCCGGGGTGATCGGTGCCAGCTCGGCGAACGAGGCGGGGCGAGTTGGCCGGGGCTCCGGCGCGAAGGACCAGAGCAGCGCGGACAGGCCCTCCGGCAGCTCCAGTGCGGCGCGGGCGTTGGCGATCGCCGCCTCGATCTTGGCCCGGTTGCGGACGATGCCGGCGTCGGCGAGCAGCCGGGTCACGTCGGCGTCGTCGTAGCGGGCGACGGTCGGGATGTGGAACTCGTCGAAGGCCAGTCGGAACGCCGGACGCTTGCGCAGGATGGTCAGCCAGGACAACCCGGACTGGAACGCCTCCAGCGTCATCCGCTCGTAGAGCGCGTCGTCGCCGCGCAGCGGCCGCCCCCACTCGGTGTCGTGGTAGATGGCGTAGTCGGGGGTGCTCGACCCCCAGGCGCAGCGAGGCAGCCCATCGGCGCCGATCACCAGGTCAGTCACCCCGTACACGCTAGGGCATCCGTCCGACACCCCATTGCCACCGGCCGCCCGGCTGCCTATGGTGCTTGTTACCGACCGGTAGGTCGAGGTCACCCGACGGTGCGCCTCGACCGGTGACGGCGAGCGGAGGCCACGCGGTGAAGGAGTTCCCGGACGTCATCGCCTGGTCGATCCCGGCCTTCGTGCTGCTCATCGTGCTGGAGCGGATTTCCTACCTGCTGCACCGCGGCGACGACGAGGTCGGCTACGGCGGCGCCGACACCGCGACAAGCCTGACGATGGGGCTGGGCAGCATCTTCGCCGACCTGCTCTGGAAGGTGCCGATCGCCGCCGCGTACGCGCTGCTCTACGCGCTCACCCCGCTGCGGGTCGCCGAGCTCTGGTGGACCTGGCCGCTGATCCTGCTCGCGCAGGACTTCTGCTACTACTGGTCGCACCGCGGCCACCACGTGATCCGCATCCTCTGGGCCTCGCACGTGGTGCACCACTCGTCGCAGCGGTTCAACCTCTCCACCGCGCTGCGCCAGCCCTGGACCGGCCTGACCAGTTGGGTGTTCTACATCCCGCTGATCGTGGCCGGCGTCCACCCGGCCGTGGTCGCGTTCTGCGGCTCGGTCAACCTGCTCTACCAGTTCTGGATCCACACCGAGCGGATCGAGAAGATGCCGCGCTGGTACGAGGCGGTGTTCAACACCCCGTCGCACCACCGGGTGCACCACGCGTCGCAGGGCAGCTACCTGGACCGCAACTTCGGCGGCATCCTGATCGTCTGGGACCGGCTCTTCAGGTCGTTCGCGCCGGAACGGGAGCGTTGCGTGTACGGCCTGACGAAGAACGTCGGCAGCTACAACCCGGTCCGGGTGGCCTTCCACGAGTACGCCTCGATCGCCCGGGACCTGCGCGCCGCGGTGACCTGGCGGCACCGGGTCGGGCATCTCTTCCGCGCACCGGGCTGGCAGCCGGCGCCGGGCTCCCCGGTCAGGGCAGCCGGCCCTGCTCGACCAGACGGGCGAACCTCTTCAGCGCCTGGGTGAGGCCGAGCTTGGACCCGGGCCAGAGCACCGGCCACGCCAGTCGACCGGCCCGACCGCCCGGCAGATGGAACCACTCGTGCCAGACGACCTGGGTGCGATCCCGGCCCAGCTGGGTGCAGCGCAGCACCCCTGGGCCGCGCAGCAACTGGCCGTGGTGCACGACGCCGATCTCGTACGGCTCGTCGACCCGGACCACCAACATCTCGTCGCGCAGCGTCGCCCGGCCGAGCGCGGTCACCGCCTCGATCCGGCTGCCCTCGCGCCCGTCGCCCTCGACCACCCGCACGCGGGTGAACGGGATCCAGTCGGACTGACGTTCCCAGGCGAGCAGAGCAGCGAACACCCGCTCCGCCGGGGCCTCCACGATCACCGTGGCGGTCACCTCTCCGGCGCCGGGTCGGGCCGCCTCGCGAAGATCGTCGGCGCCCTCCGGCTCCGTCACGCCGACTCCGACCGAACCACCGCGTCGCGCTGCTCGGTGCCGGCGGTCTGCTCACGATCGGCCGACTCGTCGTCGGCTGGCGCGGCGGCAGGCGCCACCCCGTCGGAATCCGCCGGGGACGAGCTGGCGGCGGGCAACGGACCGGGAGTCGTCGAGCCGACCGGGGCCGAAGCCGCCTCGCCGGTCAGCGGCACGTCTTTACCCGGCTCCACTGCCTCGCCCGGCTCGGCCGCCTCGCCGACCTCGGCCGCGTCCACTGGAGTCACCTTGCTGGCGGACTGCTCGCGGGCCTGCCGCAGCACGTCCGCATCGTCGGTGCGCCCCTCACGCAAGGCGATGACCTCCGACTCCAGTACGCCGATGAGCTCGGACTTGTAACCGATGTCGTAGGCGGCACGGCGTAGCGCCTTATCGACCTGGTCCATCCGGTACCCGCGCAACCCGGTGTCGAAACGGACCGCCCCCACGTCGGATTCGCGCAACGGGCGGGTGCCCGGCAACGCCACGGCCTGCGAATCCGGCTCGGCCGGAACCAGACCGGGATCACGCCCGCTGACCAGCACCGTCACGCCGAATATCACCGCCGCGACGGTCAACGCCACGACCAGGAGGAGCAGAAGCTGACCCATGTACTGATCGTGGCATGGCAGCCGGCCGGGAGCGACCCCGCCACCCGCCTCGATCACGATCGGTGCCGACGCCCGCCCGGAATCGTGGACGGGCGACCGACTAGCGTCGGGACCGGCCGACGCGGCGGCGACGGCGTGAACTTCCAGGAGGCGGGCATGGCCGGGGCGCTTCGGCTGGGTGGGCACACGTTCGCCCCCGGCGAGTTGGTGGTGATGGCGATCATCAACCGCACGCCGGACTCGTTCTTCGACCGCGGGGCCACCTACGCCGCCGACAGCGCTCTTCGCGCTGTGGAGCGGGCCGTGGACGAGGGCGCGGCCATCATCGACATCGGCGGCGTCAAGGCCGGTCCCGGCGCGGACGTGGACGTCGCCGAGGAGATCCGGCGGACGGTGGACACCATCGCCGCCGTCCGAGCCGCGTTTCCGGATGTGGTGATCTCCATCGACACCTGGCGGGCCGAGGTGGCGACGGAGGCCGTGGCGGCCGGGGCCGACCTCCTCAACGACACCTGGTCGGGCGTGGACCCGGCGTTGGTCCGCGTGGCCGCGCGGACGGGCGCCGGTCTGGTGTGTTCGCACGCCGGCGGGCTGACGCCGCGGACCAGGCCGCACCGGGCCGCCTTCACCGACGTGGTCGCCGACGTGGTCGCGACGGTGACCGGGCTCGCCGAGCGCGCGGTGGCGGCAGGGGTACGCCCGGACGGCATCCTCATCGACCCGGCGCACGACTTCGGCAAGAACACCCGGCACTCGCTGGAGATCACCCGCCGACTGGACGAGTTGACCGCGACCGGCTGGCCGGTGCTGGTGGCGCTCTCCAACAAGGACTTCATCGGTGAGACGTTGGGCCTGCCGGTGGCCGAACGGCTGGAGGGGACGCTCGCCGCGACGGCCGTCTCGGCCTGGTTGGGTGCCCGGGTCTTCCGGGCCCACCAGGTCGGCCCGACCCGCCGGGTGCTGGACATGGTGGCCTCGATCCGAGGCGACCGCCCGCCAACTGCCACCCGCCGAGGACTCGCCTGACCGGTCGTCGCCGTAACCGACAGCGAACGGTCGGACGGAGCGACACGATCGCCGGAGGCAGTGGCGCTCAGGTCCAGCGGAGGATGTTCCTACGCCAGGCGTAGAGGATGCCGAGCGCCAGCACGGCCACGAACACCGCCATCTCCACCACGGTCACCAGGCCGAAGCCCGGCCGGTCGAAGATCACCGCCCAGGGGAAGAGGAACACCGCCTCGACCGCGAACAGCACGTAGAGGTAGGCGTACACGTAGTAGCGGATCTGCATCTGCGCCCAGTCGGCGCCGACCGGGTCGAGCCCGCACTCGTAGCTGGCCCGCTTGCCCGGCGGGTCGGCCGGGCGCGCCGGGCGTAACACCCGGTTGGCCGAGAACGCCGTAACGAAGAAGAGAACGCTGGCGAGCAGCAGGAGACCGAGCGTCGCGTACGAGCCCAGGTATCCGTTCACAGTCGGCAGCCTACCGCCCGCCCGGACGGCCCGTCCCAAACACGTTACGGATTTGTTTCCAGATGGGACTAGTGCACCGGGGCAACTGTTACCGAATATTGGACACCCACCCATGTCACCGGAGGACAGATGGCCCGCGTGAAGGCATCGCCCGGTAACCGGGCGGAGGGGCGGCGTTCCACGCCCCTGCTGGCGACCGCGCTCGCGCTCGGCCTGCTCACGGCGCTCGCCGTGGGGCCGGCCTGGGCAAGCGCGGCCGCACCAGACGCGGACCCGGTCGCCACCTCGGCCGAGCCGGTCAACGAGCCGGGAGGCGAGGAGCCCCCGACCACACCGGCGGAGGAGCCCGCCCCGACCGAAGACCCGGGCGGTGAACCGGAGCCGACCGACCCGGCACCGGAGACCGCCGCGCCACCACCGGAGACGACGCCACCGGCGCCGGTGACCACCGCCCCGGAGGTCCCGCCAGCGCCGACCATCAGCGCCCCCGCGCCGGGCAGCACCACCCGACCGCCCAGCCCGGCTCCCCCGGTGCCACCGACGGCGCCTCCCGCCCCGCCGACACCGCCAGCGCCGACGGTTCGCCCGCCCGCGCCGGGTTCGGCGCCGCCGCCGCAGAGCCCGCTGGGAGTGCAGGTCACCACCGGCGACGTCACCCTCGCCGAGGCGTACTGGAACACACCGAGCACGGCCGCCACCCTCCAGGTCACGGTGCACAACACCGGCACCACCACGGAACAGATCCGACTCTCGTACACGCTGCCCGCCGGGCTGACCGACGCCGGCACGAAGGGCTGCGCCGCCGCCGGTGGTGGGACGTACCGCTGCGGTGCCTGGACCGCCGGGGCGGGCGTCCGGTTCAGCACCGTGCTACGGCTGCGGGTCGCTGGCACGGCGTGGAAGCAGATGCCGCTGAGCGGCTCCGTCCAGGTCATCGCGGACGCGCCGGGAACGGCCGGGGAGGCGACCGACGACCAGGGCTTCGCTGTGCTCTTCCCAGCGGGCCCGCCGGTGCCGGGCATCGCGCTCGCCGCCGACGAGGTGGCCTTCGACATCAGCGGCGGCCCCAGCACCCTCACGCTTCGGCTGGGCAACACCGGCGCTGTGGACGCCGCGGGCCAGGTCGAGGTCGTCCTGCCGGCCGGGGTGACAGTGCCGACCCCACCGCTCGGCTGCGTGGCGGTCGACCCGACGCGTACCCGCTGCGACGCCGGCCTGGTGCTTGCCGGCACGACCGCAGAGGTGCAGCTGCCGGTGGAGGCGACGCCGCAGGCGCAGCGGGAAGCGCCGCTGTCCGGGGCCGTGATCGGTCAACTCGATCCGCGCAGCGGCCCGACCCGTCGGGTGCAGATGAGCTTCCGGATCACCGCGGCGGCCGCACTGGCCACGCCGGTGGTCTCCCCGCCCGCGCCGACCGGCTCGCAGGGCGTACTGCCCGCCGGCGCCGCGACCGGAGACGGCGGGTTGACCTCGGTGCAGCGCACCGCGGTCATCCTGATCGCGGTCTCCACGCTGCTGGTGGTGCTGGCCCTCACGCTGGCCACCACCTCGCTGCGCCGCCGGCTCGGCGGCCCGCCGCCCGAGCCCGCGCCCAACCCCGCCGACTGATCGACTGACGACCCGGCAGTGCGCGGCCGGGGTCGTCGGCGGTACCCGGTGGTGATCTGAATTACGGCGGGCGGTGCGTAACCCCGCAAAGGCGGGCATTTTGCAACCCGATCCGGTCCCAGTCGGCGGACCTCCGGGGATGGTTAGGGCTCCCTTAGACGTAGGCTCTCAGGTGAGGAACGACAGCGGCCGGACCAGCCTGGGGCGGTGCGGTGAAGCGTTGCGTCAGGGAGGTTCCGTGGCCGGGCAAGCCCCGCAGTCGCGAACGAAGGTGGCACAGTGACCAAGCAGATCCGTCAACTCGACCGCGTGGTCATCCGGTTCGCCGGTGACTCGGGCGACGGCATGCAGCTGACCGGCGACCGGTTCACCTCGGAGACGGCGCAGCTCGGCAACGACATCTCCACGCTGCCAAACTTCCCCGCCGAGATCCGGGCTCCCGCCGGCACCCTGCCCGGCGTGTCGAGCTTCCAGGTGCACTTCGCCGACTACGACATCCTCACGCCGGGCGACGCGCCCAACGTGCTGGTGGCGATGAACCCGGCGGCGCTCAAGGCCAACCTGGCCGATCTGCCGCGTGGCGCGGACATCATCGTCAACACCGACGAGTTCACCAAGCGCAACCTCGCCAAGGTCGGTTACCAGGCCAGCCCGCTGGACGACGACTCGCTGGCCGGTTACGTGGTGCACCCGGTGGCGCTGACCTCGATGACTGTCGGCGCGCTCGCCGCCCATCAGGTGTCCAAGAAGGACGCCGAGCGTTCGAAGAACATGTTCGCGCTCGGCCTGCTCTCCTGGATGTACTCCCGGCCCTACGAGTCGACGCTGCGCTTCCTGGAGCGCAAGTTCGCGGCCCGGCCGGAGTTGGTCGCCGCGAACGTCGCCGCCTTCAAGGCCGGCTGGAACTTCGGCGAGACCACCGAGGACTTCGCGGTCCGCTACGAGGTCAAGCCGGCCAAGATGAAGCCGGGCACGTACCGCAACATCACCGGCAACGCGGCGCTCTCGCTGGGGTTGGTAGCCGCCGGGGTCCGCTCCGGGCTTCCGGTCTTCCTCGGCGCGTACCCGATCACGCCCGCGTCGGACATCCTGCACGAGCTGAGCAAGCACAAGCGCTTCGGCGTTCTGACCGTGCAGGCCGAGGACGAGATCGCCGCCGTCGGCGCCGCGCTGGGCGCCTCCTACGGCGGGTCGCTCGGCGTGACCACCACCAGCGGCCCCGGCGTGGCGCTCAAGAGCGAGACCATCTCGCTGGCGGTGGCGCTGGAGCTGCCGCTGGTGATCGTGGACGTGCAGCGCGCCGGCCCGTCGACAGGCATGCCGACCAAGACCGAGCAGGCCGACCTCAACATGGCGCTCTACGGTCGGCACGGTGAGGCGCCGGTCGCGGTGATCGCGCCCCGGTCACCGTCGGACTGCTTCTTCGCGGCACTGGAGGCGGCCCGGATCGCGCTCACCTACCGCACCCCGGTGATCCTGCTGTCCGACAACTACGTCGCCAACGGTTCCGAGCCGTGGCTGCTGCCCGACGTGGAGTCGCTGCCCGACCTGCGGGTCGAGTTCGCCACCAAGCCCAACGGCGAGGACGGCACCACCTTCCTGCCCTACCTGCGTGACCCGGAGACTCTGGCCCGGCCGTGGGCGATCCCCGGCACCGCGGGCCTGGAGCACCGGATCGGCGGTCTGGAGAAGGCCGACAAGACCGGGGACATCTCCTACGATCCGGCCAACCACGACTTCATGGTTCGTACCCGGGCCGCCCGGATCGAGACCATCCCGGTGCCGGACATCGAGGTGGAGGACCCGGACGGCGACGCCCGGGTGCTGGTCCTCGGCTGGGGCTCGACGTACGGGCCGATCGGCGCGGCGTGCCGCGGGGTCCGCCAGCGTGGCCTCTCCATCGCCCAGGCGCACCTGCGGCACCTGGCACCGATGCCGGCCAACCTCGGTGAGGTGCTCCGCTCGTACGACAAGGTGGTCATCCCGGAGATGAACCTGGGCCAGCTCGCCCACGTCATCCGGGCCCGCTACCTGGTCGACGCGATCAGCTACAACCAGGTCCGCGGCCTTCCGTTTACGGCCTCCGAGCTGGAGACGACGCTGGAAGAGGTGCTGAAGAATGTCTGAGCCCGTCGCCGTCAAGCTCACCGCGAAGGACTTCAAGTCCGACCAGGAGGTGCGCTGGTGCCCCGGCTGCGGTGACTACGCGATCCTGGCAGCCATCCAGCAGTTCATGCCGGAGCTGAACATCCCCCGGGAGCGCACCGTCTTCGTCTCCGGGATCGGCTGCTCGTCCCGCTTCCCGTACTACATGAACACGTACGGGATGCACTCGATCCACGGTCGGGCCCCAGCGATCGCGACCGGCCTGTCGGTGTCCCGGCCGGACCTGTCGGTCTGGGTGGTCACCGGAGACGGCGACGCGCTCTCCATCGGTGGCAACCACCTGATCCACGCGCTGCGGCGCAACGTCAACCTCAAGATCCTGCTGTTCAACAACCGGATCTACGGTCTGACCAAGGGCCAGTATTCGCCGACGTCCGAGGTCGGCAAGGTCACCAAGTCGACACCGTCCGGCTCGGCGGACGCCCCGTTCAACCCGCTCTCGCTCGCCCTCGGCGCGGAGGCCAGCTTCGTGGGCCGCACCATCGACTCCGACCGCAAGCACCTCCAGTCGGTGCTGCGGGCGGCCGCGGAGCACGAGGGCTCGGCCTTCGTGGAGATCTACCAGAACTGCAACATCTTCAACGATGGGGCGTTCGAGCAGCTCAAGGACCCGTCCACGCGGGACGACTACCTGATCCGCCTGGAGCACGGCCAGCCGATCACCTTCGGGGCCGACGGGCAGTTCTGCGTGGTGCACCCGCCGGGCGGCTTCGGCCTGGAGGTCCGGGACACCAACTCGGTCCGCCCGGAGGAGATCGTCGTGCACGACGCGACGGTCACCGACCCTGCTTACGCCTTCGCGCTGTCCCGGCTGCCCGGGCTGGACCTGCGCAACACTCCGATCGGGGTGTTCCGCTCAGTGGACCGACCGTCCTACGACAGCGTGGTGCAGGCTCAGCTCGCGGCCGCCAAGGCGACTGTCACCGAGACCCCCGAGCAGCAGCTCGCCGGCCTGCTGGGCAGCGGCGACACCTGGACGATCATGTAACCCGTCCGCACCGACGAGAGCGGCCGTCCCCGATCCGGGGGCGGCCGCTCTCGTCGTACCGGCGCTTTCTCAGCGCTGGGCGGTGGCCGGCATCCAGAGGTTGTCGATCTCCTTCTCGGCCGCCGCGAGACTCGCCTCGTGCAGCGGGATCAGCTCGGCCATCGCCGGCACCGACGGCGCCAGGGTCAGCTCGGCGCTGATGAAGCGCGGCTGCATGCCGGTCATCGACAGACCGTGCGGGAGCCACGGCTCGGCGTGGTCCCAGCCGTTGCGAGGAGTGCCCTCGCCGTAGCCGCCGCCCCGGGTGGCCAGCACCACGAACTCGCGCCCGCCGAGCAGGCCCTCCTGGGTCGTCGGGTCGTACGCCAGCCCGGGAACGATCAGGTGGTCGACCCAGGACTTGACGCTGCTGGGCGCGCCGAAGTTGTAGAGCGGCAGGCCGAGCAGCACCACGTCGGCCTGCTTCACCTCGTCGACGAGCCGCTCGCTGAGCTGCCAGGACTCGCGCTGGGCCGGCGTGTGCTGATCCGGAGGGGTCATTCGCGCCAGCCCGCCGTCCGCGTCCAGGTGCGGCAGCGGCTCGGCGCCCAGGTCCCGGTAGGCCACGGTGCCGTCCGGGTGGGCCGCACGCCATGCGTCGACCGCGCGGGAGGTGAGTCGCCGGCTGACCGACCAGTCACCGCGGATGCTCGAGTCAATATGCAGCAGATGCATTATTCCTCCTTCAGGAATCGTCTGTGAAGCACCAACTATTTATAGCAGGCCGATGTTCCGCTGAGTCGGTAGACTGGGTCACATGTCCGCGCAGCCGCTCGACTCCACCGAGCACCGCTCGGGCGCACTCCTGGACCACCTGGCCCGGCGGATGCGGCTGCGGTCGGAGTCGGTGCTGGCGCCGTTGGGGCTACGCCCCCGGCATCTGGTCGCGCTCACAGTGCTGCGCGCCGGCGGCGGCACCGGGCAACAGGCGCTCGCCACCATCCTGGAAATGGACAGCACCAACATCGTCGGGCTGCTCAACGACCTGGAGGCGAAGCACCTGATCGAGCGTCGGCGCTCACCCGAGGACCGCCGCAGACACGTCGTCGAACTCACCGAAGATGGGGCAAAACGCCTCAGCGAGGCCGAATGTGCCCTGGCCGGCGCCGAGGACGAGGTGCTGGGCGCACTGGACCCCGCCGAGCGGGAGACGCTCTACAAACTGCTCAGCCGGGCCTCCACCGGCACGGCGGTCAGCTGCACCCAGGCGATCTGCGCCGCCGACGACACCTGCTGACGCCGCCTCACCACAGCGGTGGCGTCATGCCAGCGGTCACACCGGTCGGCAGCGGTAGGGCGATCAGGCGGTGGTGGCCGACTGGGGGCGGTCGTCGCGTACGTGCACCAGCATGTCGCCGGTCTCGATCACCGCGCCGGCCCGGTCGGCCAGGGTGACCACCTTGCCCCGCCGCACCAGGGCGATCACCAACGACTCCAGCTCGCGCGGCGAGCGACCCACCTCGTCCCGCTCGGCGGAACGCATCGCCAGCGCCATGCCCTGGCCGGGAGTGAGCAGGTCCTCCACCACGTCGATCAGCGGCGGCGCCGAGGTGGACAGGCCGAGCAGCCGGCCCGCAGTGGCCGAGGAGACGATCACGTGGTGCGCGCCACTCTGCTTGAGCAGCGGGGCGTTCTCCGCCTCCCGCGCCGCCGCGATGATGCGGACCTGTCCAGCGGTGAGCTGCCGTACTGTCAGCGCGACCAGCACCGACGCGTCGTCACTGTCGGTCGCGATGATCACGGCCTTCGCGTTCTTGACGTGCGCCTCGTTCAGCACCGACGAACGGGTCGCCGAGCCCTCGATCGCCACCAGCCCGGCGGAGGTGGCCTGCCGCAGGGCGGCGGCACTGCGCTCCACCACCACGATCCGGGAGCGGTCCAGACCGTTCTCCATCAGGGCGGAGACAGCGCTGCGCCCCTTGGTGCCGTAGCCGCAGATGATGACGTGGTCCTTCACGGCTCTCCTCCACCGCGACAGGCGACGGCCGGTCCGGTACTGCTCGGTCAGAACTTCCAGTGTGGTGCCGACCAGGATGATAAGGAAGATCACTCGGGCCGGGGTGATGAAGAGGACGTTGACCAGCCGGGCCGACGGCGCGGCCGGGGTGATGTCCCCGTAGCCGGTGGTCGAGAGTGACACGACAGCGTAGTAGAAGCAGTCGAGGAGGGTGAGGCCGTCCTCGTTGACATCGCGGTAGCCGTCCCTGCCCAGGTAGACAGCGGCGACCACGGCGAAGACCAGGCCCAGGGCGGCGGCGAGCCGAAGGCTCAGCGCGCTCAGTGGGCCCCGGCGCTGTGCGGGAAAATGGATCACCGTCGAACCTGCTCGCCCGCCGTCGCCTGCACGCCCACAACATAGCGGGTACGCCGCCAACCGCACGCCCGGGTTACGGAGGACAACCGGCTGCGCGCCCGCACCCGACTACCGGACGACAACGACGAACCGGTGCAGGCCGGCAGACGGAGGGGGCGCGACCCTCGTGACGACGAGCGGCAGACGGCGAGCCGAGGCCGACGACGAATACACCGAGTACGTCCGGTCCCGGATGGTGCAGTGGCGGCGCACCGCCTACCTGATGTGCGGGGACTGGGACCGGGGCGACGACATTCTGCAACGGGTGCTCACCGAGCTGTACCGCTCGTGGGCGCGGGCCCGACAGGCCGATCACCTGGACGCGCTGGTCCGCACCATGTTGGTGCGGCGACTGATCGACGAGCGGCGGTTGCGGTGGGCGCGGGTCCGCCTCGGCGCCGCGCTGCCCGACGTGTCCAGGGCCTTTGCCGACCCGACCGACCGGATCACAGTGGTGGGCGCGCTGCGGCAGGTGCCGCCGCGCCAACGAGCGGTGCTGGTGCTGCGGTACTTCGAGGACCTCAGCGTCGAGGAGACAGCCCGGGCCATGGGCTGCTCGACGGGGACTGTGAAGAGCCAGACCGCCAAGGGCCTTGCCACCCTGCGCACCCTGCTCACCCCCACCCTGACCGCGAACTGAGAGGAGCGAAGATGCTTAACGAACGCCACATCGGCGACCTGATGCTGACCGAGATCGAGTCGGCTGAGCGGCCCTCCGTCGTGCTGGACGTGGAACGGGCGATGAGCACGGCACGGCGGCAACGCCGCCTCGCCCAGGGTGCCGGCGCCGCGCTGCTGGCGGTGGCACTGACCGTCGGCGGGCTCACCGTCCCCGACCTGCTCACCCCGGACCGACCGCCGGCCCCCGCCCCGTTCGGCACGACGCCCGCCGATGGCGAGACCGGTCTGCCGGTCGCGCTCACCACTGTCGACCCACAGCGGGTTTACGTTCGGTTCGGCTGGCTGCCGGACGGGCTGCGGGATCTCCAGTACCAGGCCGGACTGCTCCTCTCCGGCCCGGGTGTGCACCTCAGCGCGTCGAACGGCCGCACCGACGACCAGCGACAGTTCGTGGCCGTCTCGCTTCTTCCGAAGGACGTGCAACCGTCGGCACCGCAGCGTGACAGCGGGGAGTTGGCCCTGGCCCGTGCCACCGAGGCCGGTCCCGAGCTGAACGGCGGGCCCAGCGTCTTCACCAGCTATTCCGGTGCCGAGAAGCCGGAGGCGATCCTGCGCTGGGAGTACGCCCCGAAGGGCTGGGCGCAGGTCCGGGTGTTCGGAGTGCGACCGGATGCGCGGGACGCCGCGGTGCAGGTGGCCCGTTCGCTACGGTTCGACACGAGCCTCGTCCCGATGCCGGCGACGGTGACAGGTTTACCGGCCAACCTGGGGCTGATCACGGTCGACGTGTCCGAGTCCC
This sequence comes from Micromonospora sp. NPDC048843, assembly GCF_040649965.1. Taxonomy (NCBI): domain Bacteria; kingdom Bacillati; phylum Actinomycetota; class Actinomycetes; order Micromonosporales; family Micromonosporaceae; genus Micromonospora; species Micromonospora sp. NPDC048843. Next base: position 25,563 of record NZ_JBEZGJ010000035.1, on the reverse strand, counting down.
TGGATGAGCCCCTGACCTGGTACCTCGGGATGACCTGGACAGCGGAGCCGGGTACCGAGCCCGGTCGGCAACGGGCCCGGACGCTGTCCCTCGGCGTCTCCCGCTACCGCAACATCACCGATCCCACGGCCAGGGGGTACGTCGACCCGAACACCACACTTGACGGACACCCGGCGCGGTTCACCGGAGAGAACGGCAACGAGTCGTTGACCGTCTACGACGTCCACGGAGTGAATGTGTCGATCGACGACAGCGCTCTGCTTCCCACCGGCGGCACCCGGGCGCTGTTCCCGGCGGTCACGCTGGTGGCCGATCCGGCCAACTGGCACACCCACCTGGCTCGGTGACGGGGTCGGGCCCGCGCCTGGCGCGGCGCGGGCCCGCACGGGCAGCCGGCAGGTCCGGCAGCGGGCATGATGGGGATGTTCCCCCGACGACGACCGCGAAAGTGAGGCCGGCATGTCGTTGCTGCGACGAGTGATCGGCGGGGTGCTGCGCCGCCACCGCCAGCGTCAGGGCCGCACGCTGCGCGAGGTGGCCGCGTCGGCCGACGTTTCCGTGCCCTACCTCTCGGAGGTCGAGCGGGGCCGCAAGGAGGCCTCGTCGGAGGTGCTGGCGGCGATCTGCCGGGCGCTCGGCATCAGCCTCGCCGACCTGCTCGGCGAGGCCCGCGACGACATGCGCCGGGTCGAGCCCCGCCTCCCGGCCGCGCCACGCGCCGCGCTCACCCATTTGGAGCGGGTCGATGCGACTCGGCGGGAGATCGGCAACGCCACTTTGCTGGTGGGTCCACGTGTCGGCGGGTTCGTCCTGCACCGAGGACCGGCGGCGAGCGAGCCGACCCTCAGCGTCGGCGCGATGGCCTCCGCTGGTGGCTCGCGCCCCGGCCCGCGTACCGCCGCCCTGGCTGACCGCACGCAGACCCGGCTGGGCCTGCGGCGGCTGACCGCCGCGTAGGCCGCGTGGTTCTGCTGTCGGCGGATCTGCCGGCGGCAGAATCATCGGGCCAGCCACCGCCGTCGCCCGCACGCTGGAGGGGCCGGTCCACCGGGCGGTCCCCACCGCCCGCCGGCGCGGTGGAAGGCGACGGCACATGATCGGGTACGACGTGCGAATGGTGGAGGGCGGGCAGCCGTCCTTCGGTGACCATGTGTTCGAGCGGCTGCTGCGCGAGCGGATCGTCTTCCTCGGCACCGAGGTGACTGAGGAGTCGGCCAACCAGATCTGCGCGCAGATCCTGCTGCTCGCCGCCGAGGACGACGGCCGGGACATCTACCTCTACATCAACTCGCCGGGCGGTTCGGTGAGCGCGGGAATGGCTGTCTACGACACGATGCGTTACGTCCGCAACGACGTGGCGACGCTGGCGCTCGGGTTCGCCGGCTCGATGGGGCAGTTCCTGCTCTGCGCGGGCGCGGCCGGCAAGCGGTACGCGCTGCCGCACTCGCGGATCATGATGCACCAGCCGTCCGGCGGGATGGGCGGAACCGCAGCCGACATCACCATCCAGGCGGAGAACATGCTGCACGTGAAGCGGACGATGCAGGAGCTGATCGCCCAGCACAGTGGACGAACCCTCGACGAGATCCAGCGGGACTGGGACCGGGACCGCTGGTTCACCGCCGAGCAGGCCCGGGAGTACGGCCTCATCGACCAGGTGGTCACCCGAGCCGAACAGCTCCCGTCGCTCTGATCAACGTCTGGTGGACACGGTACCGCCAGACCATCCCACCCATTAGCCTCCGTAGATATCTTGGCGGGCGTAGAAGGAGTGGGAATGACTGACGGTCACGAAGGCAACTGCTGCGGCGACGACACGACCACCTCTGCCGTGAGTCGCCGCACGATGTTGCGCGCGGCGGTGCTGGGTGCGGGTGCCATCAGCACCGGTGGCCTGCTGGTTCCCGAGGCCGCACAGGCCGCACCGTCGATCTACAACCCGTTCGGCGCCTACCCGATCACCGATACCTGGGAAGGTCACCTCCGCCGCGGATCACTAGGCGGCATCGACTTCGGAATGGGGGTGGGCACGGCGTTGCCGGCCTGCGGCGCCGGCACCATCCAGAACATCCCCAACAACGGCACGGGCGGGCACACCGTCACGATCCAGCACGCGGACGGGTACCGCAGCCAGTACCTGCACCTGTCGCAGTTCCTGCTCGGCAACGGTGCCAGCGTGGGCGCGGGCACGATCGTGGGCCGATCCGGCGGCGCTGCCGGCGCGCCCGGCTCGGGCAGCTCGACGGGCCCGCACCTGCACTGGCACATGATCGACCCGGCCGGCACCCGGATCAACCCGCTCGCCTTCATCCAGCAGAACCCGGCCGACCAGCCCCGTCAGGTGTTCGAGGCCGCCAGCAACGCCGGCTGGCGCGCCCTGCCGGTCTCCGGCAGCGCGGGCGCGGTGACCGGCACGGCGACGACAGCGATCACCATCGGATCCACGAAGATCCTCTACACCCTCAACGGCGGCCGGATCCACGAGGCCGCCAGCAACGCCGGCTGGACCAACCTGTGGACGGGCATCCACGGCGCACAGGGCACCGCACTGGCCGCGATCAACCTCGACGGGGTGAAGCTGGTCTACAACGTCGTCGACGGGTACGTGCACGAGGCAGCCAGCAACAACGGCTGGCGCAACCTCAACACCGGCATCGGTGGGGCAAGCTCGTCGTCGATTTCGGTGATCGCGCTGAACGGCGTCAAGTACGTCTACAGCATCGTCGGCGGCTACGTCCACGAGGCGCACAGCGCCAACGCCTGGCGGAACCTGAACACGGGCATCCCGGCCTCGGCGGTAGCGGCGATCACAGTGGGCAGCACGAAGATCCTCTACACACTGAACGGCGGCCGGGTCTACGAGGCCGCCAGCAACGCCGGCTGGGCAAACCTGTGGACCGGCATCCACGGCGCACAGGGCACCTCGCTGGCCGCGCTCAACCTCAACGGGGTGAAGCACATCTACAACGTCGTCGACGGGTGGGTGCACGAGGCCGCCAGCAACAACAGTTGGCGCAACCTCAACAGCGGAGTCCGCGGAACCCGGGCGGCGGCACTCGGCCTGGATGGCGTCAAGCTGATCTACGCAGCCTGAGTCGCTCTCCGCGCCGCGAGCCCCCTTCGCGGCGCGGAGCACCACTTCTCTCAGCGGATCCCAGGCAGCGCGCCGGTCAGGGGCGGCCGTTGATGCTCGCCCGGGCGCGGAGCCCGGCGCGTGGTCTCTGGGCGAATCGGGCGGGTGGCATCGAGTGCGAATGCGAACCGATGAACGCAGGAACGTGTCCGCAGGCGATGAAGCTTTGTGGAGTCCCGCGCCAGCGCAGGTCGCCGATGAGACCGCCAGTCGAGAGCGAGGTTCGTTTGCCCGAGCTGTGGTCCTGGGCTGGGAAGATAGGGGTCCGGGTGGCAGGGTGAACCGGGACCACTCCCTGCCACCCCAGTTGAATGCCCGGGTCGCTAGACTGGGCCCTCGCGCCCCCGTAGCTCAGGGGATAGAGCATCGGTTTCCTAAACCGTGTGTCGCAGGTTCGAATCCTGCCGGGGGCACCGTGAAGATCGGCCAGAACTGGCTCTGCGACTACTGGCCGTCCCGATCGGGAGCGGGGGACCTGTCCAGGGTGTGCGTCGACTCGACGAGGCGAGGCGTGGGCGCTTTCGGGGCGCGCGGTCGGTGCCTCGCTGCTGCCAGGTGACCTCGGATGTGTTCGACAAACCTAGGCGTACCGCCCCTGCTGAGACAATCAAGCAACTCGTCAACGTTCAGTTGGGGCTTGCCGGCGGCGCGGCCAGTATCGGCGCTTTGCCTCTTGATGATCTCCACAATCGGGACTGGGGCCAGGTCGTACTGCAGGCACAGAAACTGGTCGGGCCTCATGACTTCGATGTGCAGGGGACCTACCGCATCCTGGGGGAAGTGTTTCACGTTGTTGGTTACGATGACGTCCGCCCGGCCTGCGACGGCCGCAGCTAGGACGTGACGGTCACCCGTGTCATTCGTCATTCCCGCAATGAGGGACTCGTAGCCTGTCACCAGGGCGTCAATGAACGCTGCGTTCATGCACATAAACATCTTGTCGAGCCGGGTTGTGTCAACGCCTGGGCGTAGTCGCAAGATTGTCCGCCTAGTCTCGACGAGGATGTCCTGGCTCCAAAGCGGACGGTAAAAGTCCGCCTCTGCGATGCGTAGAAGAGTGTCGCGGAGCGCGTTTGGAACTAGGACGTTCGCATCGAGTAGGACAGAGAACGGCACCAAGTGGGCCTAGGCGGCGCAGACGCCTGGCGGAAGCTCGGCTTCACGTTCTGTCGTCGATGCCTTCCTCAAGGTTGCTGACTGGCAAGTCATAGAGCCCCATGTCAAGACTCTCTGTCGTCATGCTCTGAAGCAGCTGCCGCCGCTCCTGCCGCCGCTGTTCTTGGTACTTGAGCACGTCGGCCAGCTTGATGCGGCGGTGGCTGTTGGGCCGCTCGTGCGGAATCTTCCCTTCGTCCAGCAGCTTCGTGAGGGTTGGCCGTGATACGCCGAGCATGTCTGCGGCTTGCTGGGTAGTGAGGGTCGTGTGTTGCGGAGCGATTGTGACGGCGTAGCCACTGGCTAAGGCTTCAAGCGCTTTGACCAAGATGTCGTGCAGGCCGTCGGGTAGGGGCTTGGTGCTAGTCCCGTCTGCGCTTACCAGGCGTGCTCGCGCCTCGGGCACGTTGTGGCCACGGTCGCGTAGGACCTGAAGAAGGTCTACGACTTCCGCACTGTTGGCGGCATCGGGCAGGATAGTCTGCTCATCCATGACGCGGGCTGCGGCTGTCATGGGGCTAGCATGGGGCTAATTCGCAAGAAACGCAACGTGATCTGGGGATACTGCTCGTCATTTTGAATTAATGCCAAAGCGGGCACGCTTCGCCAAAGGGCAACCTCGGATCTTCGCTGCTCAAGCTCCTGATGACCGGCCCGCACGCCATCTTTGCGCTGCCATAGCCGGTGGTCGGTCCAATCAGCCCGCCGCCGTGCCTGGCGCTGGTCGATCCGGCCCGTCATCGATTTCGGCGCACCTTTTGGGCGCGGGAGGGCCGGGCGGCACGGCGGCGCTCGGTGAGTCGTCGCGCCTTCACCGCGTTGCCGCAGTCGGCCATGCGACACCACCGGCGGGAACCGTTGCGGCTCTGATCGAGGAACAGCCAGCCACAGCCACCCTCGAGCACCGGGCAGCGGCGCACCCGGGTCAGGTCGGCCGTCAGCATGACGTCGAAGGCGGCCTCGGCGATCCGGTCGGGCACCAGCATGGCCGGCACCGTGCCGTAGACCAGTCGCACCTGCGACGAGTCGAGCACGAGTCTCGCTCGGACGGCCGCGCCGGACCAGCGCTGCTGCAGTCCGACAAGTGCGGCACCGGCCGCGACGGGGTCGCCCGCCGTGCCATCGTCCGCGTCGGTGATCGCCGCGAGCATCACGAGATTCAGCCCCTCACGGATGTCCCGCACGGCGGCCAGCCCCGCGTGCGCGGCCGCAGGCTCGTCGCGCCACGCCCGGCCCACCTGGTCGGCCTCGGCGTCGCTGATCAGGCCCACCCGAGCAGACCAGCGCAGCAGGGCGGGACTGTCGGACAGGAAGTCGTGCGGCGACCCACCCCCTCGCTCCAGCGTGTTGACCAGATCGAGTGCGGGGTGCCCGCCGACCAACGGTAGCTGGCATACGTCGAGAGGCATCTAGCGATGCTACCACCTAAACCGTCTAAGACGGTTAACCTCGGCACCCACATCTCTCACCCGCTCTCGACCCGCGATTCGATCCACATGTGCCGCGCCAACTTCTTGTGAGGACGGCAGGCAGTGGCGACTCGCCTGGCTGGGCTCGCGTCCACTGCGCCGCCCCGCACCCCCGACTGGCAGGCGAATACGGCCTCGAAGCGCACAACGTCGAGGGATACATGGCTGCCTATGCTACCGTCTAAACCTAGTTAGACGGAATCACCGCGCTCCGTGCGTGACGGATGACTGCTACACCTTGTCCGGAATCTGGGAGGTCGCCAATGGTGCACCGACGACGCGCGGTCTATGCCCTCGCCGCGTTGTCCGCAGCCACTTTCTGTTACGTCACCACCGAGGTGCTTCCGATCGGGTTGCTCACGCTGATCGCGCCAGACCTGGGACGCTCCAGGTCCGAGGCCGGTCTGCTGGTGACCGGGTACGCCGCAGTGGTCATGATTGTGGCGCTCCCCCTGACCCGGGTCACTCGGCGTGTGCCCCGGCGCCCGCTGCTCGCCGGTGCCCTCGGTGTGTTCGCCGCGGCGACGACGGTGTCGGCCTTCGCAACCTCCTACGAGGTGTTGCTCGCCGCGCGGCTGGTGTCCGCCACCACAAACGGCGTCTTCTGGGCTGTGGTGTTCCCGGTGGCGATCTCGATGTTCCCCGCGAACATCCGAGGCCGCATCGTGGCTCGGCTGTCGATCGGTAACGCTCTCGGCCCGGTCCTCGGCGTACCGCTGAGCACCTGGTTGGGCGGGCAGGCCGGGTGGCGGGCCGCCTTCGTCGCGATGGCCGTCTTCGGCTTCGTCACCTGCGTCGCGGTCGCCCTGCTCCTACCGAGCGTCACACCGCAAGAGAGTGCGGGCGACATCGGGCCGATGCCGGACCGGCCACGCTTCGTAGTGCTCCTCCTCGCCACAGTCCTCGCGGTCACCGGCGCCATGGGCGCGTTCACCTACATGACCGTCTTCCTCCTGGACGTCAGCGGGTTCGCCGCGGCGTCTCTCGGCCTGCTGCTCTTCGTCCAGGGCTCGTTCGGCGTCGCCGGCACCTGGGCGGTCGGCCGGGTGCTGGACCGATTTCCGCTCGGTGTCGTGCTGGTTCTGCTCGGGCTCCTCAGCGCCGCGATGCTCGGCCTCTACGGAGTTGGCGCGAGCAAGGTATTGACGATCCCGTTGCTCGCCGTGGCGGGGATGTCGTTCAGTTCGCTGATCGCGGGAGTCCAGCACCGCGTCATGCAGGTGGCCCCGTCGACCACCGACATGGCGTCGGCCAGCCTCAGCGTCGCGTTCAACTTCGGGCTCGCGGCCGGCTCGTTGATCGGCGCGGGTCTGCTGGCGACGGCTGGGGTGCGCGTCATCCCACTGTTCGGTGGCCTGCTGACGGCCGTGGCGATCGCGATGCTCGCCGGCCACGAGTTGTCCCGCCGGAGAGGGGGGAACCACAGGCCTGACCGCAGCAGTTGGTCGGTACGACCGAGCCGCAGTCGCGATGCCGAGGAGCCGCAGGCCACCAGCGTGTGGACATAGATGGCGCGGTGTCCCCTGAGCTACGGGCGCGAGCGCGGCCTGGGCCTTCACCTGGGTGGCGCAGAGCGGCCCGGCGCGGAGAGTGGTCCTTCGCGCCGGGCCGCAGCATCCGCTGAGATCAGCCGGTGACGCAGTCGGCCAACACGCCGGGGCCGGTGCCGGTGCCCTGGAAGCCGAAGTTGGTCGACTGCCGGCCGAGGACCCGTCCGTTGTAGCTCACGTTGGTGAACCCTACGGTCCCGCTGGTGCCGCTGACCTGCGCGTTCCAGGCGCTGGTGACCGCGCCGCCGGGCAGCGCGACGCTCACGGTCCAGCCGTTGATGTCCGACTTGCCGGCGGTGACCGTCACGCTCGCTGTGAAACCGCCAGCCCACTGGTTGACCGCGATCGACGCGTAGCAGCCGTCACCGGCCGGCGGCGTGGTGCTCGGCGGCGGGGTCGTCGGCGGGGTCGTGGTCGGCGGAGTGGTCGTCGGCGGCGGCGTCGTCGGCGGGGTGGTGGTGGGCGGGTTGGGCGCGCCGTTGGCCAGACTGAAGGCCAGGTCGGGCTGGAACGAACCGGCCGTGAAGCGGCAGCCGTCCGCCTCCCCCGGCGGCTTCACCCACAGGTACGCGTCGATGTTGCCGTCACCCGTGTTGGTCGTCGGGTATTGCCCGATGCGCCGGTCGGTGTTGTCGTCGCCGCACCAGTCCCCACTGGCGCCCCCGTTACGGCTGGTGTCGATGACCTGGCGCTTGCCCGAGACCCCCATGCCGTTGAGAGCGGAGATGACGGCCCGACCGAAGTTCGCCTCGCTGGAGGTGGAGTTGTAGTTCGACACGTTGGTGAAGAAGCCGTCGGCGTACTGCACGCCGGCTGCCCGGAGCCGGTTGGCCGTCTCACCGGCGCTGTTCCAGGTGGAGTGGCCGCCGTCGAGGTAGACCTTGGCGTTGGGGTTACCTGACTTGATGGTCCGGGTGGCCGTCGAGATCGCCTCGTTGCGCGCGTTGATCTCGGCGCCACTCAGGCACGTCAGCAGAGCGAGCGAGTCGGTTTCCAGGATGATGATGACGGTCTGGTTGCCCAGTCCCCTGGCGAAGTTGGACACCCACGTCTGGTACTGGTTGAGGTCCGGCGCCCCACCGGCGCTGGCCCCGCCGCAGTCCCGGTTGGTGATCTCGTAGACGGCCAGGACCGGGATCTGCTGCGCTGCGTTGGCGGCACCGATGAACCCGGAGACCTCGGACTGCACTGTCGAGGGGTTGAAGTTGGCGAACCAGCGCGCCTGCGGCTGGCTCGCGATCTTGTCGCGGATGACGGCCGTACGGGAGTCGCCGGGGTTGGCGGCGACCCAGCGGACGACTGCCGAACTCGGGTCACGGTAGAGCGACCCGGACAGCGTGCCGGCGGAGGCGCTGCTGACGGCGAGGCAGACGCCGACGGCGGTGGCGCCCGCGACAGCCGCCACGCTGATGGCCGCCGATCTGCGGCGGAGCGAGGAGAGGATAGCCACGACGTGTTGCCTCCAGATCACATAGATGTATCCAAGTTCATGGGAGCGTTCCCATGGACGTTAGCGGAGGCGCGCATCGCTGCCAAGGTGTGAACGCTCGTCGATGGGTTGGATGCCCGAGTTTGGGGGCGTGTCTGGGTGTCACAACTGGCGGGCGGTCAGGAGCCGTAGATGCTGACCTTCAGCTTTTCTCGAATGGCTGCCGCCTGCACCTCGTCACGTCCGTCATAGACATCCAAGGCTTGATGCCACACCTTCCACGCGGCGGCCAGGTCACCCGCGGCCTCATAGGTGTCGCCGAGGCGGGCCAACGCGCTCGCGTGGAGAGTGGTTTCACCGACCTCCGCAGCCAGGTTGACCGCGCGCCGTCCACAGGAGAGCGCTTGCGCGTGGTCGCCTCTTTGGTGGTGAACATGGGCCAGGCTGTCCCACACGTACGCCTCACCGTGGAGGTCGCCCAGGCGTTGCGTGAGAGCAACGGCGCGTCCGCAGTAGTCAAGAGCGCGGGTGTGGTCCCCCAGCAGACTGTGATACCACCCGACCGCGTTGAGTGCGCTTGCCTCGCCCGATTCGAGGCCCGTGTGCCGATAGAGGTGCAGCATCTGTTGAGCGTGCGACAGCGCGTCGCGGTAACTTCCCTGACGCTCGGCCAACCAGGACAGATTGCTGTGGACCTGCGCCTGGCCGGTTCGGTCCCTGATCTCGACGTACAGCTTCAAGGCAGACCCGTGGTGCTGGCGGGCACGTTCGTAGTGCCCCAGGCGGGTGTGGGCGTTGGCGAGGCCGCGATGACAGCCGGCCTCGGCCCTGCGGTCCCTCAGCCGCTGCGCAGCGACGAGACCCGTGGCCTCGACCGCAGCCCACTCGTGCCACCACCCGCATCGGTTCAGGAAGGTGGTCAGTGTCCAGCCAAGCTGCCATGCGTGCGAGTCGAACCCGTTCGAGGCTGCCATGTCGACCGCCGTGACGAGTGCGCGCCGTTCGTGCGTGTACCAGGCGAACGCCGCGTCGCTGTCGGTGAGGAACTCAGTGGTCACGCCGGGCTGCGGCGCTGCGAGGTCGATCGAGTCACGCCGGTGCGGATAGATCAGGCGATCGGCGACATGGGCGGTGTGCAGGTAGTGGTCGAGCATCCGATGCCGCGCGGCGCGCAGATCGCGCTCGGTCTCGTGGACATTGACGAGTTCGCGCGCGTACTCGCGCAGGAGATCGTGGAGCGCGTACCGGTCGGTCGAACGCCGCTCCACCATGTGCACGGCTACCAGGTCGGCCAGCAGTCGGCTGGTCTGCTCCAGCGGCAGGCCGGCCAGGCTGGCGCAGGTCGAGACGGCCATCTCCAGGCCGTGATGCAGGCCGAGCAGGCGAAACAGTCGGGCGTGTTCGGGGCTGAGAGCTCTGTAGGAGCCGGAGAGAACCGTCCGGAGGTCGGACCGCGGATCGTCTCCGGCCAGGACGTCCAGATCTCCACCGCTCCCGAGGCGACCGGCGAGGACCTCGATCGAGAGCTGGGCGTCGGTGGCCGCACGCGCCGCGACGATTGCCAGCGCCAGGGGCAGACCTGCGCACCGGCGAATGATCTGGTCGACGGCTCCCGCGTCCTGCACCACCCGGGCGACGCCAAGTCGACGGGTGAGCAACTCGTGCGCTTCCACCTCGGTCAGCATGCCGAGCGGGACGGGGTGAGCCCCTTCGTTCACGACGAGTCCGGTGAGCCGGTTTCGGCTGGTGACCACGACCAGGCAGGACGGGGTGCCCGGGAGCAGCGGGCGCACCTGTGCCGCGTCGCGGGCGTTGTCCAGCACGACCAGCACCCGCCGGTCGGCCAGGACGCTGCGGTAGAGGCCAACCTGAGCGTTGAGCCCGGGAGGTATCCGGTCCGGCGGGACGTTCAACGCTTCCAGGAAGTCTCGGAGGACGTCGGTGGGCTTGAGGGCCGCCGTTCCGTCCGGGCCGAACCCGTCCAGGTTCACGAAGAGCTGGCCGTCCGGGAAACGGTCGCGGACCCGATGTGCCCAACGGACGGTCAGCGCCGTCTTGCCGACACCGGCATGGCCCACGATGGACAGGACCGTCGGGTGCGGCTGGGCAATGGGACCGGTTGCCAGAGCCGCGTCCAACTCGGCCAGACTGGCGGAACGGCCGACGAACAGGGCCCCTTGCATAGGAAGTTGAGCCGGGCGAACAGGTGTCGCACCGGCGCCGGACGCAACGGCGACGCCCTCTGGACGGCCCGACGGGTCGAGGACTCGGTCTTGCCGAAGAATCGCCTCGTACCTCTTACGCAGCTCGTCACCCGGATCGACGCCCAGCTCGTCGGCGAGCGTGGAAGCGACGCGCTGGTACGCCTCGATCGCCTCGGCCTGCCGCCCGGCCTGGTAGAGGCCGGTCATCAGCATGGCCGCGAGCCGCTCGCGCAGCGGATGTTTCGCCACCAGATCAGTCAGTTCGGCGACCACTGCGGCCCCGCCGCCGAAGGTCAGCTCGCACTCCAGGCACTCTTCGAGAACCGCGATGCGCATCTCCTCCAACACGGCCGCCTCGCGCTCCAGCACGATGCCGTTCAGATCCGCGAGCGCGGGACCCCGCCACATCGACACCGCCTGACGCAGGACGACGGCAGCCTTACGCTTGTCATCGAGCGCTATGAGGCGTCGCCCCTCGGACACGGCGTCCTTGAATCGGGCGAGGTCCAGCTGACTCGCGTCGACCCGAAGCCGGTAGTTGGCGCGCTCGCCATCCAGCAGGTGCGCCGCACCGTGGCGATCAAGTGTGCGACGCAGCTGCCAAATGCCGCTGTGGATCTGGTTGCGAGCTGTCGCGGGCGGGTCCCCGCTCCAGGCGGTGGCGATCAGGTCCGCGGCGGACACCAGCTGACCGTGGCGGAGAAGCAGACCGGCCAGCAGCCTTCTCTGCCGCTCGCCGCCCAGCTCAACGCGTTGGTCGCCAGCGCGAACCTCAAGGGGCCCGAGCACCATGAAGTCGATCGGCACCGCCACGATGACACCCCCGATGTGCAGATCGGCCCGTAGGGTAGTCATCCGGTATCACTGTGTCAAGATCGAGCTTCGCTAGTCGTCGTAAATCGTCTGAAGACCGCCCCGGGGAGACGGGCCCGGCTCGGCCCCGATCAGACCCGAGCCAGCCCCAGCGCCCGCACGTCGACAGCGACGTCCGGGCCGTAGGAGTCGGCGATGCGGCGCTCGAAAGCGTCGGCGTCGACCGTGTATTCCTGCGGGCCCTCAACCTCCAGCACGTGCGCCGCCAGGACGCAGCCCACCTGTGCCGCGCGCTCGATGGGCAGGTCGGCGGCGAGCGCGGCGAAGAAGCCGGCCCGGAAGCCGTCGCCGACGCCGGTCGGGTCGACGATGCGGCCCACCCGCGCCGCCGGGACCAGGAAGTCACAGTCCTGCCCGGTGACGCGTACCCCGTTGGCGCCCAGGGTCACGACCCGCACGCCCACGCGGCGCAGGATGTCGTCCTCACTCAGCCCGGTCTTCGACTCCAGCAAGGCCGCCTCGTACTCGTTTGTCAACAGGTAGCGAGCGCCGTTGATCATCGCCTCGATGTCGGCCGACGGCATCCGGGCCAGCTGCTGTGACGGGTCGGCGGCGAAGGGCAGGCCCAGCCGGCGGCAGGCGGCGGCGCGGGCGAGCATCGTGTCCGGGTTCTCCGCGGCGACGATCACGAGCCCGAGCCCGCCGGCCCGCGCGGCGACGCCGTCGAGGCTGATCCGGTCGGGCTCGCCCATCGCGCCGGGATAGAACGACGCGATCTGGCAGAGGTCGGTGTCGGTGGTGCAGATGAACCGGGCGGTGTGCGCGACGGAGCTGACCTGCACCTCCGAGCAGTCGACCCCGTGCCGCTCCAGCCAGCTGCGGTAGTCGCCGAAGTCGCCGCCGACCGCGCCGAGCAGCACCGGCCGGTGCCCGAGTTGGGCGAGCCCGAAGGCGATGTTGGCCGCGACCCCGCCGCGCCGGACGACCAGGTCGTCGACGAGGAACGAGAGTGAGACGGTGTCGAGTCTGCCGGCGATGAGCTGCTCGGCGAACCGCCCCGGGAAACGCATCAGATGGTCGGTCGCGATCGAACCGGATACGGCGATCATGCGGACGGGCCCTCTCAGTAGCGGTAGTGGTCGGGCTTGTAGGGCCCTTCGACCGGGACGCCGAGGTAGTTGGCTTGTTCCTTCGTCAGTTCGGTGAGGCGGACACCCAGCGCGGAGAGGTGGAGTCGGGCGACCTTCTCGTCAAGGTGCTTGGGAAGGGTGTGGACACCGATCGCGTACTGGTCGGTGCTGGTGAACAGCTCGATCTGCGCGATGGTCTGGTTGGCGAAGCTGTTCGACATCACGAAGCTCGGGTGCCCGGTGGCGTTGCCCAGGTTCAACAGCCGCCCCTCGGACAGCACGATGATCGAGTGGCCGTCCGCGAACCGCCACTCGTCCACCTGCGGCTTCACTGTGATCCGCTCGACGTCGCCGCGTTTCGCGAGGCCGGCCATGTCGATCTCGTTGTCGAAGTGACCGATGTTTCCCACGATCGCCTGGTGCTTCATCCGCGCCATGTGCTCGTTGGTGATCACGCTGAAGCAGCCGGTGGCGGTCACGAAGATGTCAGCGGTCTCGACAACGTCGTCGATGGTCGCGACCTGGTAGCCGTCCATCGCCGCCTGGAGGGCGCAGATCGGGTCCACCTCGGTCACGATGACCCGCGCACCCTGACCACGCAGACTCTCGGCGCAGCCCTTTCCGACGTCGCCGTAGCCGAACACCACTGCGACCTTCCCGCCGATCAGCACGTCGGTGGCCCGGTTGATGCCGTCGATCAGCGAGTGCCGACAGCCGTACTTGTTGTCGAACTTGCTCTTGGTCACCGAGTCGTTCACGTTGATCGCCGGGAACAGCAGGTTCCCTGCCTGCTGCATCTCGTACAGCCGGTGCACGCCTGTCGTGGTCTCCTCGGTCACTCCCTTGATCCCGGCGGCGACCCGCGTCCAGCGGCGGTTGTCCTCCCGCAGCGACCGCGTCAACACACCGAGGATGACCTCGTACTCCTCCGAGTCGGCGCTCTCCGGCGACGGGACCGCCCCGATCGCCTCGAACTCAGCGCCCTTGTGCACCAGCAGTGTGGCGTCACCACCATCGTCGAGGATCATGTTCGGGCCCTGCCCGTCCGGCCAGAGCAGCACCTGCTGGGTGCACCACCAGTACTCGTCGAGGGACTCGCCCTTCCAGGCGTAGACCGGGACACCCGCCGGGGCTTCCGGGGTGCCGGTCGGGCCGACCGCGATCGCCGCCGCCGCGTGGTCCTGGGTGGAGAAGATGTTGCAGGACGCCCACCGGACCTGCGCGCCGAGCGCCACCAGCGTCTCGATCAACACCGCCGTCTGGATCGTCATGTGCAGGGAGCCGGTGATCCGCGCACCCTTCAACGGCTGGCGCTCGGCGAACTCCCTCCGGATCGACATCAGACCCGGCATCTCATGCTCGGCCAGCTCGATCTCCTTACGCCCGAAGGCCGCCAACGACAGATCCGCCACCTTGAAATCGCTGAAGTCGCCAGTCATGCCCGCACCCTCCCCCACCCGCGTCGAGGACCGTTGGAGTCCCGTTCAACCGGGACCATGCTCCGCACCCGGGCCACCCCGGGCCCGGGTGCGGAGCAAGCGCCGTCAGGAGTTGCGGCTGGCCGGGTCGACCCGGGCGTACGTGAGCAGGTCGGCCATCGTGAACTGGCCCGAGAAGCGGGCGGGCAGGGTCGGACGCCAGTTGGGCTGCACCTTCAGGTAGCTCGCCGGGTCGAGCTGGGCGATGCCGATGAGCACCTCTGCCACGATTCGCCCACCTACCGCGCCCAACGAGCCTCCGCCGGCCTGGAGCTGTGCCTCCTTGAGGATGTAGTAGAAGAGCGGGGTGTTCGAGTCCAGGCCGAGGCCGTACCCACTGAGCTCCGGGAAGTTGAAGCTGCCGAGTGCGGGCGCGCCGATGTGCGCGGCGATCCGCTGGCCCGACGGGATGCCGAAGGTGAGCTGACGGAGCAGGTCGCGTCCGAGCAGGTTGGCCGACGGCGAGCCGGACGGCGGCGGTGGCAGCGGGAAGCCGAACAGCGGCGTCGAGTTGCGGACGTCGATCCACTTGCTCCAGCGCACCTGGCCGTCGAAGAACTGGAACCAGAACTGGTGGTCGAGGTAGCGACGGGCGGCCCGCTTCCCGCCGCGCAGGTCGGCCGGGTCGGAGCCGCTCAGCGCCGGGTCGAAGAGCATGGCGTAGAACTCGTCGCCACCGTTGCCGGTGCGGTTGACCAGGTAGGCCGGTCGGGGCTGGCTGTGGCCGAAGCGGAACGCCGCCGCTGTGAACTCGACCGGGATGAACGTCGCGTTCGGCTCCGGCTTGTAGAAGCGGCGGCCGCCGTTGAGCACTGTGAAGACAGTGCCCGGGCCGGCGATCAGCGGAAGGAACTCGTTGAGCACGATCCACTGGTAGTGCCAGGTGACGAGTTGTCGGGCGGCGCCGAAGACCTGTGCCGCCGGTGTGCCCTGTGCGCGCACCAGGTCGACCACCCGGTTGTGGAAGAGGATGAACGCGGCCGTGATCTGCGCGATCGGCAGATTCTCGTCGTTGCGGACGTCGAAGACGATCGCCCTGCCACTGGAGTTGCGCGGCAGGTCCTCGAAGCGCCCGCCCGACTCGATCTTGAGTTTGGCGGGATCGGTCGAGTTGTACAGCTCTGGGTTTCCGGTCGGCCCGCCACCGTAGAGCGAGTCGAGGTCGAGAGCCGGCGTCCGGGGGTTGGGCACCGTGGTCGGGTCAACAGGCGTACCCAGCGGCGCCGTCGTCTCGAAGGCCAGGTCGTGGTCGATGAACTGCCCGAAGTACGTCATGCCCTGCGGGATCGAGAAGTTGTCGGGGTTGTTGATGCTGTGCTGCTGCTGGTCGGCGAGCGCCTCCGCGCCGACGCTGAGCGGGTCGCGGGCGTCCATCGGGCCACCGACGCGCGACAGGTCGATCAGCGCGTTGCGCATCTGGGTCGTCGCGGACCCGAACGCCGGCAGCGACGGGAACATCCGACCGAACCGGTTGGAGAACGCGGCCGCCGCCGGCGTCGCGTCGAGCAGGACTCCCCCGGTGCCGGCCACGAGCGCCCCCGCGCCGACTCCGGCCAATAATCGCCGTCGGCTGACACCTCGAGAAGCGTTGTCAATTGCCATGTCGGCCACCTTCCGTCCGCAGGCGCCCGCGTGGACGCACGGGCCGCAAACCCGCGAACCGGCAGCAGTGTGAACCCTTCGGTTAGTGGCGCCCTGGAGCTTCGGTGGTGTCCGGCTGGAGGCCGGTGAGCATGGTGTCGACCAGCGAGGTGTCGTGTTTCGCCGCGCGGAACAACGGGTGGTCGAGCGTCGATCGGAGGAAGTCGCGGGTGGTGGCCACACCTGGCCCTTCGACTGCGCACTCGTCGAGCGCGCGGGCCATCCGGGCCAGGGCCTGGGTGCGGTCGGGCGCCCAGACGACCACCTTCGCGAGGAGGGAGTCGTAGTCGGCCGGAACCCGGTAGCCGGCGTACCCGTGCGTGTCGACACGGACGAACGGGCCGGCGGGCAGGTCGAAGCGGGTCAGCTCACCCGGCGTCGGTACGAAGCCGCGCGCCGGGTCCTCGACGTTGAGGCGACACTCGATCGCCGTGCCGCGCGGGGTCACGTCGGCCTGGGTCAGCGCCAGCCGTTCGCCGGCCGCGACGAGGATCTGTTGCCGCACCAGGTCGACGCCGGTCACCAACTCGGAGACCGGGTGTTCGACCTGGAGCCGGCAGTTGACCTCCATGAGGTGGAAGTCGTCCCCACCGCCGACCAGGAACTCGAAGGTGCCCGCGCCCACGTAACCGACACCGAGCGCGCCGGTGACCGCGGCGGCGGTCATCCGGTCGACCATGTGTTGCGGCAACCCGGGCGCGGGTGACTCCTCGATCAGCTTCTGGTGACGCCGCTGCACCGAGCAGTCGCGCTCGCCGAGGTGGATGCCGTTGCCGTAGCGGTCGGTGAGCACCTGCACCTCGACGTGGCGGGCCGACTCGAGGTAACGCTCGATGTAGACCCGGTTGTCGCCGAAGAGCAGCTGCGCCTCGGCCCGCGCGGAGGCGAACTCGCCCAGGAACGAGGCCGGGTCGCGGACTACCCGTACGCCCCGACCGCCGCCACCGGCGACCGCCTTGATGATCAGCGGGAAACCGATCTCGTCGGCGACCGCGCGGGCGTGGGCCGCGGACTCGACGGCGTCGGTAGTGCCGGGGAGCACGGGCAGGCCGAGGCCCGCCATGATGCCTCGCGTCCGGGCCTTGTCGCCCAGCGCGGCCATCACGGCGGGCGGCGGCCCGATGAACGTGATCCCGTCGGCCTCGCAGATCTCGGCGAAGTCCGGGTCCTCGGAGAGGAATCCGTAGCCCGGGTGGATGGCGTCGGCCCCCGTGCGACGGGCCGCCTCGATGATGGCCGGGGCGCTCAGGTAGCTACGCCGGCTGGGACCTGGCCCGATCTGGACGGCTTCGTCGGCCAGCCGCACCACAGCCGAGTCACGGTCGACTGTCGAGTAGACCGCCACGGTACGCAGCCCCATCTCCCGGCAGGTCCGGGCGATCCGGACCGCGATCTCGCCCCGGTTGGCGATCAGCACCGACTCGAACACTGGGTCAACCCTCCGACACAGCTAAGGCGATCAACCGTTCGCCGTACTCGACCGGGGTCGCGTTGGGCACCAGCACCTTCACTACCTCGCCCGCGCGGTCGGCTTCGACCGGGATCATCATCTTCATCGCTTCGAGGATCGCGACCTGCTGGCCCGGAACGACCTGGTCGCCCTCACTGACGAACGGGTCAGCACCGGGCGACGGCGCGAGGTAGAGCGTCGCGACCATCGGCGCGCACACGTAGTGCAGACCGGCGTCGGCCTCCACCGGCGGGACCGCCGGGACCGCTGCCACCCCGGGTGCGCCGTCCGGCCACTCCACCTCGACCACCAGGTCGCCGTGCTGGAGCCGGGCGCGGCGGACCGGACCAGGCGTCGACCCGATCAGCCGCGCGAGACTGCGGACCGCGGCATCCAGCGGGTCGGCGTTACCCTCCGGCATTCGTCAAACCTCCGATCTGTCGGAAGCGGGCCCGGCGCTGGGCCCGCACCTCCTCGCGGTTGAGACCGGCCAACTCAGCGAACGCGTCGACAATCGCCCGGTGTACGGCCGACGCGGTCGCCCCGGGATCGACCGGTGCCCCGCCGAGTGGTTCGGGAACCACCCCGTCGACGACGCCAAGCGCCAGCAGGTCGCCGGCCTGGAGCTTGAGCTGCGCGGCGGCCTCGTCGGCCCGACCGGAGTCGTTCCAGAGGATCGCGGCGCAGCCTTCCGGGCTGATCACCGAGTACGTCGCGTTGGCGAGCATCAGCACCCGGTTGCCGACGCCGAGGGCGAGCGCGCCTCCGCTGCCACCCTCGCCGGTCACGATCGCGACTACCGGAACCGTCAACCCGGCCATCAGCCGGATGCTGTCGGCGATGGCGATGGCCTGCCCGTTCTCCTCCGCCGAGATGCCGTGGTAGGCCCCGGGGGTGTCGATCAGCGTCACGATCGGCGTGCCGAGCTTCTCGGCCAGGCGCATCAGCCGGGCCGCCTTGCGATAGCCCGCCGGTGTCGCCATACCGAAGTTGCGGCTGGCCACCTCGGCGACAGTGTGGCCCTTCTGGTGGCCGATCACCACTGTGGGCCGGCCGTCGATCAGACCGACACCGCCGACGATCGCCGGACAGTCACTCGCCAGCCGGTCGCCGTGCAACTCCACGAAACCGTCAACGAAGTGGCCGATGTAGTCGAGCGTGGATGGTCGACCAAGATCGCGGGACAGCGCCACGACAGCCCACGGGTCCGCCGACTCGGTGGGCGTGGTGGCCCGTACCGGGTAGGGATCCGGCGCGGACCGGTCGGCCCCCGCGAAGGCCAGCAGCCGGCCGATGGTCGGCCGCAGGTTCGACCGGGGCACCAGGTCGTCCAGCATGCCGCGGGCGAAGAGGTACTCGGCGGTCTGGAAGCCGGCCGGCAGCGGCTGACGCAGCGTCTGCTGGATGACCCTCGGCCCGGCGAAGCCGAGGCGCGCCCCCGGCTCGGCGAGGATGACGTCGCAGAGCGTCGCGAACGATGCCGCGACGCCACCGTAGGTCGGGTCGCTGACCAGCGAGATCGTCAACACCCCGGCCTCGTCGAGGGCCCCGAGCGCCGCGCTCGTCTTGGCCATCTGCATGAGCGACAGCACGCCCTCCTGCATCCGGGCGCCGCCGGAGGCGCTGACGATCAGCAGTGGCGTACGGGTATCGAGCGCCAACTCGGCCGCCCTGGTGATCCGCTCGCCGACGCCCGTGCCGAGGCTGCCGCCGAGGAAGCGGAAGTCCATGACCGCCGCTATCAACGGCTGCCCCTCGACAGTGCCCCGGACGCAGACCACCGCCTCGTCGAGCCCGGTACGCCGACGGGCCGCCTCGATCCGTTGCGGGTACGGCTTCGTGTCGACGAACCCGAGCGGATCGCCGAAGGCGCCGACCGGTGGCAGCTCCTCGACCGAGTCGAGATCGAAGAGCTGCTCGATCCGCTGGTGTGCGGTGACCTGGTCGTGGTGGTCGCACTCCGGGCAGACTCCCAGGTTGCGCTCGACCCGGCGCTGGTAGAGCAGCGCCCGGCAGCCCGGGCAGATCAGCCAGCTCTTGCCGACTGGCGTGTTGACGGTGGCGGTCATGACTGCCCGCGTTCGGCCGCGGCCTTCTCCACGATCTCCCGGATGCGTGCCTGCTGCTCACGTGTGGTCCGGTTGAGGTGGGCGGTCATGCCCTCGTCGTCGGCGTGCCCGCCCGGCCGCATCTCGAAGTCCTGTACCCATCGCATCCGCACGCCGCCGTCCGGAATCTCGGTGTATTCCCAGAACAGGTTCATGTACTTGAAGGCGCCGGTCTCCAGCCGCCGTGCCCGCACCACCCGGTCGCTGCGGTCGGGCACCCGCTCGGAGACCCAGCTCCAGACCCGGCCGGCCGGGTCGGGGTGCATGGTCAGGCGGAAGACGACGGCCCCGTCGGCGGACGTCGAGAGCACTTCGGTGCTGGCGTACTCGCTGAACAGGGAGGGCCAGTTGGGGATGTCGTTGGTCAGGTCCCAGACGAGGTCGAACGGTGCGTTGATGACGACCTCGTTGTCAGTGTGTCCGGCCATGGGGTCACCGATCCGCGAGTCGTTGGTTGACGTAGTCGACGGCGAGCCGCGGCGTCTTCATGATCGACACGGCGTCGTCGGGGATGCGCACCTCGTACTCCTGCTGCACCCGCGCCGCCAGCTCCAACAGCGCGAGTGAGTCATAGCCGAGGTCGTCGAACGGCGCGTCGAGCGTCGCCGGATCGGCCCAGTCGGTCTGCTCGACCACACCGGAACTGGTCTCCAGGATCCGACGCAGGTCGTCGAGGGTCAGCTGGCTCATGAGTTTCCTCCCGTCGGTCGCTGCCACCCGTCGCGCACGCCGCCGACCTGCGGCACCGGCGACTCGGGATGCGGGACCTCCTCGGTGTCGACGTGGCCCAGCTCGGGGCGCGGCGCGAGCGGGCTGATCTGAAACACGATCAGCGCGGTCTCGCCACCGGCGTTGACGATGCGGTGCCGCTGGCCGCGACGGACCATGAGGGCCTCGTCGGCCGCGAGCTTGACCTCCGCGCCGTCGACCCGGATCACGACCTCGCCACGCACCAGATAACAGAACTTGTCCGAGTACGGGTTGTACTGCTCCGCCAGGAACTCGCCCGGCTCCAGGCGGACAGTGCCCATGAAGCCCTCCGTCGCGTCGACGGTCTTCGGGCTGAGCAGGATCCGCACCTCGCCGCCGATCCGGTTGATGCCGGGCACATCGGTGGCGGCGACCTTCACGATCGGTTGCCGATGCATGGTCATCCCTTCTCTGCGACGAGCACTCGGAACGGCAGGTCCGTCGGGTGGACGGTGGCCGGGCCGAAGCCCGCCGCGGCGAGGGCCCGGTTGTAGGCGGCGACGGAGTGCGACTCCCCCTCGAAGGTCCAGACCAACATCAACACCGAGAAGAGGTACGGCGCCGGGTCCAGTGCCGGCGACTCGTCGCCGGTGGTGAAACCGACGATGACCAGCCGCCCACCCGGCTTGACCACGGAACCGAGCCGGGTCACCAACTCGTGCACCCGCTCCTCGGAGAAGTGGTGGGTGACGTTGGTGAGCAGCACGACGTCGTAGGGACCGCCGAGATCGGTGGTGAACATGTCACCCGGCAGGAACGACGCCCGGTCGCGTACGCCGAGCCGCTCGGCGTGCTTCTCCGTCACGGCGAGAACGTTGGGCCAGTCCAGCGAGGTCACCGCCGCCTGCGGGTTGTGCTGCGCGAGCGTGTAGCCGTAGACGCCGTGGCCGCAGGCGACGTCGAGGATGTCGAGTTCGGCGCGCTCCTTCGTCCACGGCGCGAGCGCCTCGGCCATCACCTCGGCGGTCGGCTGGGCGACCTTCGTCGCGTACGCGGCGAAGTCCTCCCAGTAGGTGTACTCCGGGGTCTCGGCGTGCACGTCGAGCACGGTCCCGCCGGCCCGTACGGCGGCGCTGAGGTCGCGCAGCGCGTCCCACTCCCAGTCGCTCGACATCACCTTGACCATGCCGCCCAGGTAGTCCGGACGGGTGCTGACCAGGTGGTCGGCGGCCGCCGGGGTGAGCGAGAAGTGCTCGCCGGTCCGGTCGGTGAGGCGGATCGCTGTGAGCGCGTCGAGCAGGATGCGCGCGCCCCGCGGGTGGATGCCGAGCTTCGGGGCGAGCCCGCTGGCCGTGGCCGGGCCCGCGGCGAGCGCGTCGAACACACCCAGCTCGACAGCGGTACGCAGCAGGCTCGTCTTCTTGTATGCCTGCATCATGTCGTTGATGTCGCGGCGGGTCAGCGTCACGTGATGCTCCCTGTCTCGGGGCTCCAGGTGTAGAAGGGCGTGGCCTTCGAGTCCTGCAACTCGGTCATGCTGTCCGGCGCGTAGCGCTGCAGGTAGGCCGAGAGGCGCCGGTTGACCTCCTGGAAGTCCGCGCGGGCTCGGGCCGCGAGAAGCTTGTCGAAGACGTCGGTGTCGGCCTCGAGCAGGTGCATGTAGAGGTCCTGGTATTGGAAGAGCGTGCGCCGCGAGATGCCGACGACGTAGGGCATGTCGCCCTTGTCGTGCTCGGCGAAGAGCTCGGCGACAGCGTCGGCGTGACCGGGGGCCATCCGCATGACCATGAGGGCGCGGTAGGACATGTGCTCACGCTCCCCGCAGGATCGTTGCCAGGGCGGCGGCAAGGCTCTGCGCCTGGTCGTCGACCGGCCCGGCGCTGCGCCAGGCGACGATGCCGTCGGGGCGTACCAGCAGCGCTCCGCCGGGGCCGACTCCGCAGCTCGCGAGCCACGAACCGTCGTCGGCGAGGTCACCGTCGGGGCCGGCGGTGAGCGCCTTGATCGGGAGACCGGTCTCCGCCGAGACCGCCTCGGCCGCCGTGAGCCAGGAATCGTCGCCTGGAGCCGTGGCCAACGTCCAGCCCTCGGTCAGCACGTCGATCGTGGAGACCCGAGCGCCGTCGTGGTCGACCCAGCCGTGCGGGGCACGCGATCCGGGTTGGCCGGTGAAGGTCAGCTCGCGGGGCAGCAGCTCGGTGTCGGCGGGCGCGCCGACGATCGCGTTGGAGGTGTACCGGTAGCCCATCGTCACGATGACGAAGTCCCGGTAGGCGGCCTTGTCCTCGTCGGCGAGCTGACCCCGGGTGCGGAACAGCATCCACGCCTGGTCGGCGGTCGCCGCGCCGACCGGACGACGCTCGGCCTCGTAGGAGTCGAGCAGGCTCTCGTCGGCCCGCCCCGCAAGGACGTCGGCGAGCTTCCACGCCAGGTTGTGCGCGTCCTGGATGCCGGCGTTGACGCCGAAGCCGCCGGCCGGCGGGTGGGCGTGACAGGCGTCGCCGGCGAGGAAGACCCGCCCTTGCTGGTACGCGTCGGCGACCATGTGCCGCGCGTCCCAGGGCTGGGCCGACTCGACCTCGACCTCCAGCTCGGGGTCACCGGCCGCGATCCGGGCCAGCTCGACGCAGCGTTCGGGGGTGAAGTCGGCCGGCGACTGGCCCCGCTCCGGGTAGTAGTTGACGCCGAACATCCACCGCCCCGGCTCGATGAAGAGCAGCAGACCCTGGGCAAGCTGGTTCATCAGGTAGATCAGCGTGAACCGGGGTGCCGACTCGGGCAGGTCGACCTTGGCGCGGAAGATGATGCTGACGAAGTTCCCGGCGACCCCGTTGCTGCGATCTCCGATCTGGAGCATGTTCCGGACGGGGCTCTTCACGCCGTCGGCCGCGACGACGTAGCGCGCCCGGATGGTGCGTGTCGTGCCGTTGTCGTTGACTGTCGCGGTGACCCCGTCCTGGTCCTGGGTCAGCCCGATCAGCTCGTTCTGGAAGCGGATCTCCGCGCCCGCCTCGACGGCGGCGTCGTAGAGCAGCGGCTCGTAGTGGTCCTGGCCGCACCAGATCGGCCAGCTCGGCGTGAACTTGTCGTAGTCGACGTCGTGCGCCTCCATGACGAACGACTTGTGGAGGTCGGCCAGCGACTGGGCGCCGAGCATTACCAGTGGCGTGGCGCGGCCGGCGCGGACGAGGTCGAGTTCGGCGCCCGGCCCGACGATCTTCATGCCGGCCTGCTGCACGGCCGGCTCCAGGCCGACGGTGCGGAAGATCTCCACGGTGCGGGCGTGCAGACCTGTCGCGCGGGGGATCGTCGACAACCGGGGTCGACGTTCGACAAGGATCGGCCGGATCCCCTTGCGGGCCAGGAAGAGCGCGGTCGACAGGCCGACCGGGCCGCCGCCGACGATCAGGACGTCGGTGCTTCCGTCAGACATGAGCGTCCTCCGTGTAGACGACTTTGTAGAGGTGGCGTTCCGGCGTGGCGATCGCGCGTACCTCGCCGAAGTGGGGGTGGACCTCGGGGTTCTGGAGCATCGCTGTGAAGTGCTCTTCGCTCTTCCACTGCGCGTAGTTGACGACCCGGGTTCCGTCGAGGCTGGCGTGGATGTTCGCCGACACGAACCCGTCGACCTTGGACATCACCGCGTCGGTCGCCTCGATCAGGATGTCGACGAGCCTCTGCTGGTTGGCCGGCTCGACGGTGAAGACGTTGACCATCGTCACGACCGGCTGGTCGATGCCGATGTGTGCCATTGCGGGCTTCCTTTCCTAGATCGGACGCGCTTCGAGCAGGGCCCAGCCGCGGGACGCGGGTGTGTTGACCAGCTCGAAACCGGACGCACTGAACAGCGCCTGCCATTCGCGGAGGTCGCGCTCCTTGCCGCCGAAGAGCACCAGCATGTCGATGTCGATGATCTTGGCGTGGTCCCACTGGTTGCGCGGCGGCACGATCTGGTCGATCGCGATGAGGCGGGAGTCGGCGTCGCCGATCGCCGCGCGGATCCGACGCAGCAACGTGACGCAGGTGTCGTCCGGCCAGTTGTGGACGATCGACTTCAGGATGTACGCGTCGGCGCCGGCCGGCAGCTCGTCGGTGAAGAAGTCGCCGCCCCGCACCTCGACGCGCTCGGTGACACCGTGCTCCTTGAGCAGCGGTTCGGCATCGGCCACGACCTCGGGCAGGTCGAAGAGGACACCGGTGCCCTCGGGATGACGCTGGAGCATCTTGGCCAGGAAGTAGCCGTTGCTGCCGCCGATGTCGGCGATCCGGCCGAACCGCTCGGGTGCCAACTCCGCAGCGAACCGGTCGGCGAGCCGCCGGCTCCAGTGGGCCATGAAGCCCTCGAAGAACCGATTGGCCTCCGGGTGGGCCTGGAGGTAGTCGTAGAAGCCCATGCCGAAGACCTTGTTGAAGGCCGGCTCGCCGGTGCGGACGCTGTGCAGGATCTCCGCGTACGGGAGGCGGTTGAAGTCGGCACCGCTGAACTGCACCATCGGCCGCAGACCGCCGATCCGGGCCGACGTCAGCCCCTCGCCGAGCGGCGTCAGCGCGAACGACCCGTCCTCCTGCTCGTCGAAGATGCCGACCGCGGAGGCCGCGCGCAGGATCCGTCGCAGCGCGTCCTCGTGCGACTCGGTCGCCGCCGCCAGTTGGGCGACCGGCACCGGTCCGTCGACGAGCAGGTCGGCGACGCCGAGCTCGGTGACCACGTAGATCACGTTGGCGATCTGTTTGGCGCTTCCCAGCACCGCGATCTGCCGTTCACGCAGGTCGAGTGCCTGCTGCTCGTCGAAGTTCGCGACGGCGGCGAGGCTGGCGTCGGTCATCGTCCATTCCTTTCGTCGGTCACGACCATGGCCGCGTTGAACCCGCCGTAGCCCCTGGCGAGGACGAGCGCCGCGCGTACGGGTGTCTCCCGCGCGACGTCGCGCACCAGGTCGAGGTGCAGGCCCTCGGCCGGCTGGCGGATGTTGGTGGTGGGCGGGATGACGCCGTGCCGGATCGACAGCAGCGCGGAGACGAGGTCGAGCGCCGCCCCGCCCGAGTAGAGCCGGCCGGTCATCGTCTTGGGCGCTGTCACCGGCACCCCATGTGGGCCGAAGACCGCTGTGATCGCCTCGGCCTCGACGCGGTCGAGCTCCGCGACACCGGCGCCGTCGGCGAAGACGACGTCGATGTCGGCCGGTGTGAGACCGGCGTCGGACACTGCCATCTCGGCCGCGCAACGGTGCCGGCACCCCGGCCAATGGTGGTGCGTACCGGTCGATGCCGGCCTGGTCCGATCTGACCGGCGCGGCCGGGACGAACGGCGTC
>NZ_JBEZGJ010000034.1:0-49001 GCF_040649965.1 Micromonospora sp. NPDC048843 | reverse complement strand
CGCGTAGACGCCCGGGTACGCGACGAGGCGGTGCGGCTGCTCGAACGCGCCGCCGCCGGTGGCCTCCAGACCACCGAAGTGCAGTTCTACAGGTTGACCGGCGGCCTTGGCGTGCGTCTCGGCCACCTCGCCGGCCGTCGTCGAATGCCGGACCAGTGTCGCGCCGACCGGCACCCGCAGTCGGCCGGTGGGGGAGATCTCGGCGGTCCGGATCAGGATCGGGGCGTCGAGCGTCTGCCGACCGGCCTCGTCGTGGCCGAGCAACGCCAACACGCCCCCGTAGTAGCCCCGGCCCCGGCGTTCGTGTCGGGCGATCACCCGGCAGGCGTTTTCGATCGGGCTGCCGGTGACGGTGGGGGCGAACATCGTCTCGCGCAGCACCTCCCGCACGTCGCGGGTGCCCCGTCCGGCGAGCAGGTACTCGGTGTGCGCCAGGTGCGACATCTCCTTCAACTGCGGCCCGATCACCTGCCCGCCGTGCTCGGCGACGGTGGCCATCATCTTCAGCTCCTCGTCGAGCACCATGTACAGCTCTTCGATCTCCTTCTCATCGGCGAGGAAGCGCAGCAGGGCCGCCCGGTCAGCGACGCCACCGGGGCAGCGGAAGGTGCCGCTGATCGGGTTCATCATCACCAGTCCGTCGTCGACGCTGACGTGCCGCTCCGGGCTGGCGCCGACAAGCGTCCGGGTGCCGGTGTGCACCACGAACGTCCAGTACGCGCCGCGTTCGGCGATCAGCAGCCGACGCAGTGCGGCGAGCGCGGCCCCCAGCGGTGGGCCCTGCACTGTGGCGTGCAGGGCGCGGTGGATGACGAAGTTGGCGCCCTCGCCGCGGCCGATCTCCTCGGACAACACCCGCTGCACGGTCCGCGCGTACTCCTCGTCGCTGACGTCGAAGCCGGCGTCGGTGGTGTGCACCGGTTCGTCGGGCAGCACGGCGAGGGCGTCGGTCAGGGTGATCCGTTGGTGCTCGCGGATCTGGAGGAACTCCAGTGGTGCGGCGTCGTCGACGCAGGCGAAGCCACGTTCGGTGATCTGCCGGTACGGCACCAGTGCGAGCGTCCGTGCCCCGGGCGGGCCCGCCGGCAGCGGGAGGTCGGTGAGCGCTTCGACGGTGTCGACCGGGCCGGTGAACAGGTCCAGGTCGTCCGCGCCCTCGCGGCGCAGCAGCGCGAACGGGCCGGGGTCGACGCCGTGCGCGACGGCGGCGAGCAGGTCGGTCAGGTGGGTCATCGGAGTCTCCGTCGGGCTGGGTGCCGCCGTCGAGCGGCCCTGGAGCCGGGAGATCCGGCGACCGCCTCGATGGCGGCCGCGTGGATGGAGCTACGCGCGGGAGATGGCCGCCGGGTCGGCGGGCCACCAACTGGTCAACTGCGCGAGCATGTGATCCACCCTACGCGCCCGTCGGCAGGCTGGCACGGGGTAACTTGACCGGCGATGAACATTCTCGCGCTCGACCTGGGCACCTCCTCGGTACGCGGGCTGGTGCTGGACGCGGACACCCAGCCGCTGCCCGGCGCTCTGGCCCGCCGCAAGGTCGATCTCGCCATTGGCGACGACGGCACCGGCACGCTGTCCGGTCGGGACTATCTGGCCAGCCTTGTCGAGTGTCTGGACGAGCTGGCCGACTCGGGGCACCTGCACGACGTCGGCCTGGTGGCGGTCTCCGCCCAGTGGCACTCGGTGCTCCCGCTGGACCGCGACGGCGCCCCCATGGGCCCGGTGGTCACCTGGCTGGACACCCGGCCCGCCCCGGTCGGGCGCACCGCCGGGCCGGCCGACCCGGACGGCTTCCACCAGCGCACCGGCTGCTGGTGGCACCGTTCGTACTGGTCGATGCGGTTGCCCTGGTTGCGTGAGCAGTCCGGCACCCCGATCGCCCGGTTCGTGGGTCTGCCCGAGTACGTGCTGGGCGAGTTGCTCGACTCGGCACCCATGTCGATCTCCCAGGCCTCCGGGACCGGTCTGCTGGATCTGCGCACCCTGCGCTGGGACGAGGAGGCGCTGACGCTGGCCGAGGCGCGGCCGGAGGAGCTGCCGCCGCTGGGCGAACTGGACTGGCACGGCCGGCTCCGGGTCGACCTGGCCCGTCGGTGGCCGCAGTTGGCGCAGGCCCGCTGGTCACCGCCGGTGGGCGACGGTGGGGCGTCGAACGTCGGCTCGGGCTGCGTCGATCCGAGCCGGGCCGCCGTCACGGTGGGCACCTCCGCTGCCGTACGGCTGATGCAGCGGATCCCGGCGGGCGAGCCGATGCCGCGCCTGCCCGAGCGGTTGTGGCGGTACCGGGTCGACCACGACCACGTGGTGACCGGGGCCGCGTACGCCAACGGCGGCAACCTCTTCGCCTGGGCGGACCGGGAGCTGCGGTTGCCTCGGGGCGCCGAGCTGGACGCGGCGCTGGCGCTGGTGCCGGCGGGTGGTGGCCGGCCGTCGGATCCCCGCTTCGGTGGCGACCGGGCGCCCGGGCTGGCGCCGGCGGGCAGCGGTGAGCTGCGCGGTCTGAGTTTCAGCACCACCTCGGTCGACATCCTGGCCGGGCTGATGCAGGGGTTGTGCGAGCTGGTCGCCGAGGATCTCGGGGTGCTGGAGTCCACAATCGACAAGCCGGTCGGTGTGGTGTTGGGCGGTGGTGCGGTGGCCGCCTCGGTGTGGTGGCGGCAGGCCTTCGCGACCGCGCTCGCACCGCGACCGGTGTCGCATCAACGCAACCCGGAGATCGGTGCCACAGGTGCCGCGTTGGTGGCGCTGGGGCGCTTCGGTGACGCGATCGAGCTCGCCGACATCGGCCGGACGGACGAGCTGGTTTTACCGACCACGGCAGGAGGTTCCCACCCGCAGTATCCTTCCTGAACCTTGGCCTCGCCCGGGCCGTTGACAGCGGTACCGAGCCTGGTTGGATGGACTGCGCTCCCCCGACCGCGGTGGACGCGGTAGGACGGAGGAGGCAGGGTGGCGGCAGGTCCCGACCCGGCGAACGGCGCGGTGTCGAACCATCGCCGACGCCGCTTCGATGTCCGAGTCGTTCCGCATCGACGGCGCTCGCCGTTCCGGCTGCGCGACTGGCGGATGAGCACGAAGCTCGCCACGGTGCTGCTGGTGCCGTCGATGGCGTTCCTCCTGCTCGCCGGGGTGCAGACCAGCACCCTGGTGGGGCGGACGACGGCGTTGAACGACTTCTCCAGCCAGGTCGGCATCGGCAGGCAGATCACCGCGGCGGTGCACCAGCTCCAGCAGGAGCGTGACCGTTCGGCGGGGGAGCTGGGTGAGCTGCGTAAGGGTGGTGACCGGCAGGCCGCCGCGAACGACCTGAAGCCGTTGCAGGCGGCCACCGACAAGGCCATCGTGGACCTCAGCCGGGCCGCCGAGCCCCTGGCCGACGCGGACGCGTCCTGGCGGGTGGCCTTCTCCGAGGCGCTGGAGGCGTACGACCAGGTGGTCGACATCCGCTCGGCGATCCCGCCGGCGGTGCTCAGCACCGAGACCATCCTGGGCAACTACCACCGGGCCGTCGGGGCGTTGCTCGACCTGCTCGCGGAACCGACGCCGGGGCAGAACCAGCCGGCGTTGAACGACGCGGTGCTGCGCTACGTCCAGTTGGCCCGGGTCAAGGAGCTCTCCTCCCGGGTGCGGGCCCAGCTCTACGCCGCCGCCCGCGCCGGTGCGTACGGCACCGAGGACCGGGTGGTCCTCGCCGACCTGCGCGGTCAGCAACTCACCGCGCTCGGCGCGTTCCGGGTGGCCGCGACCAGTGCGCAGATCCGCCGCTACGACGAGACCTCGGTGTCGCCGAGTTTCCTGGTCGCGACGGGGTTGGAGGAGCGCAGCCTGTCCTCCGGCGCCGCGTCGCCGCAGGTGTTGCCGTCGGAGCAGTGGTGGTCGGCCAGCCAGCAGCGTCAAGAGCTGCTGCGTCAGCTCGAGGCGGGTGTGCTCGACGACGCCGTACGGCAGGCAGAGGATGCCAGCGACGATCAGCTGCGGACGACCCTGCTGGTCGTCGGCGGGGTGGTCACGGTCCTGCTGGCCGCCCTGCTGATCTCGTTGCTGATCGGGCGGTCGGTCGCCCGGTCGATGCGGCTGCTGCGTAGCCAGGCGCTGCGGATCGCCCAGGTCGAGTTGCCGGACGCCCTGGACCGCCTCAAGACCGTCACCGGTGGGGTGCCGCGCATCGATGTCGCGCCGGCGGTGGTCCGCTCACTCGACGAGATCGGTGAGCTGGCCGAGGCGTTCGTGGCGGTGCACCGTAGCGCGGTCACTGTCGCCGTCGAGCAGGCGTTGATGCGGCGCAACGTCAACGCGATGTTCGTCAACCTGGCCCGCCGTAGCCAGGTGCTGGTGGAGCGTCAGCTCGAGCTGCTGGATGACCTGGAGCGCGAGGAGAGCGACCCCGACCAACTGGAGAACCTGTTCAAGCTCGATCACCTGGCCGCCCGGATGCGCCGTAACGACGAGAGCCTGCTGGTGCTCGCCGGCACCGACTCGACACGTCGGTGGAACCGGCCGGTCGGGCTCGGTGCGGTGCTGCTGGCCGCCGCCGCGGAGATCGAGCAGTACCAGCGGGTCCGGATCGAGTCGGTGGCCGATGTGCACGTGGTCGGGCACGCGGTTGGCGAGTTGGTGCACCTGCTGGCCGAGCTGCTGGAGAACGCCACTGCCTTCTCCCGCCCGGACACCGTGGTCGTGGTGACCGCCCGGGTCGAGGCGGGGGGTGCGCTGGTCGAGATCGTCGACCGGGGTCTGGGTATGAGCCCGACCGCGTTGGTGCAGGCGAACGAGGTGCTGGCCAGCCCTCCGGCCGCGGACGTCGCGGCGGTGGAGCGGATGGGGCACTTCGTGGTCAGTCACCTGGCGGCCCGGTTGGGCGTCCGCGTGCGGTTGGAGGGCGGCGAGGACGGCCTGGTCGCCCGGCTCGCCCTACCAGCGGTGTTGCTGGCGCCGGCGGGCAGTGTGGAGCTGGATGCGCCTCCGTCGGCGCGGATGCTGGCGGCGAGCGCGGCGCGAGGGCTGGTTCCGCAGCCGCAGGCAGCCCGGCAGGCCGCGGCCCCGACGCTGAACGGCGGGGTGCGGGACCTGCCGGTGGCCGGCCGCCCGCCGGGCGTCGGCGTGCCGCGTCAGGGCCGCCCGGTGCCGGTACGCGCCGAGGACGTGTTGACCCCCGCCGCTGCTCGCGGTGCGGGCGGGGGCTGGTACTCGCGGCAGGGCCCGACCGCGCCGGTGGTGCCCGCCGCGGCGGCGCCACCGACGATCCCGGTGACCGCCGGCACGAATGAGCGGGGATTGCCGGTGCGGGTGCCCATGGCGCAGTTGAGCGCTGTCACCCGTTCGGCACAACCGATGACGGCACCGACCCGCACCGACCCGGACCCGGAGGCGGTCGGCGGCATGCTCTCGCGGCTCTACAGCGGAGTACGGCGCGCCGAGGCTGAGGACACCACCGAGATACCCGTGCCACCGTCCGGGGGGCACGACGAAGGGGGACGACGACAGTGACGACGTTGAGCCAGGAGGCGCGTGACCTGAGCTGGCTGGTGAGCGCGTTCGCGGAGCGGGTGCCGGGTGTGGCGCACGCGGTGGTGGTCTCCTCTGACGGGCTGCTGGTGGCGATCTCCGATCACCTGCCGCGCGACAACGCGGACAAGCTCGCCGCGGTGACCTCCGGGCTGATGAGTATCACCGCCGGCGCGGCCTCGATGTTCGACGGCGACATCGTCAAGCAGACGGTGGTCGAGATGGGCCGTGGCTACTTCCTGGTGATGCAGATCCGCGACGGTTCGATTCTGGCCACGCTGGCCGCCGGTGACGCGGACATCGGCGTGGTGGGCTACGAGATGGCCCGGTTGGCCAAGCAGGCGGGGGAGATGCTCACCCCGGCCCTGCGGGCGGAGTTGCAGCAGGCGTTGCCCCGCTGAGTGAGCCGGCCGAGGCCCGGACGGTCACGGCTCACCCGAGCCGAGCCGTCCGGGCCCGGCCGTCCGGGTGGCGGCGCGGTCAGAAGCCGCCGTCGGCGATGACGGAGCGGTACCAGGTGGCGGAGTTCTTGAGCACCCGACGCTGGGTGGCGTAGTCGACGTAGACCAGGCCCCAGCGCTGGTCGTAGCCCTGGTCCCACTCGAAGTTGTCCAGCAGTGACCAGACGTGGAAGCTCTCCAGCGGCACTCCGTCGGCGATGGCCCGGTGCGCGGCGGTGAGGTGGTCGCGGAGGAACCTGATCCGCCCGATGTCCTGGACGGTGTCGTCCGCGCCCAGGGTGTCCGGTGTGGGTAGCCCGTTCTCGGTGATGGTGAGCGGGATCGGTCCGTACTCGCGGGTGATTCGGGTCAGCAGGTCGTACATGCCCTCGGGGTAGATCTGCTGCCATTCGGCCTCGGAGGTCGCCCAGCGGTGCGCGGTGCCGCCGTCGCCGGTGACGTAGATCGGGGTGTAGTACTGCACGGCCAGCAGGTCGATCGGCGCGGAGATGGTCTCCAGGTCGCCGTCGCGGATGCCCTGGACCATCCGGCTCTGCGGGCCCAGGTCGGCCAGCAGGTCCTCCGGGTAGCTGCCCTTGAGCAGGGAGTCGAGGTAGAGGCGGTTCTCGTAGGCGTCGTAGAGGTGGGCGGCCGCGGCAGCCTGCGGGGAGTCGTCGGCGGGGTAGCAGGGGTGCAGGTTGAGCGCGGGGCCGATGCGGCTGTCGCTGCCGGTGGCCCGCAGCGCGGCGACGGCGTACCCGTGGGCGAGTTGCAGGTGGTGGGCGACCAGGTAGGCGGCGTCCGGGTCCTGCCGCCCGGGGGCGTGGTGGCCGGTGAGGTAGCCGTTCTGCACCACGGTCTTGGGTTCGTTGATGGTGAGCCAGGCCGGCACCCGGTCGCCGAGGGCGCGGAAGACCACGTCGGCGTAGTCGGCGAAGCGGTGGGCGGTGTCGCGTGACTCCCAGCCGCCGGCGTCCTGGAGCGCCTGCGGGAGGTCCCAGTGGAACAGGGTGGCCATCGGGGTGATTCCGCGCTCGTGTAGGCCGTCGAGGAGGCGGCGGTAGAAGTCGAGGCCGCGTTGGTTGGGCGTGCCGGTGCCGTCGGGCTGGATCCGGGGCCAGGAGATGGAGAAGCGGTAGCTGCGCAACCCGAGGTCGCGCATGAGGTCGAGGTCCTCGGCGTAGCGGTGGTAATGGTCGATGGCCACGTCGCCGGTGTCGCCGTTGCGGGTGCGACCTGGGACGCGGCTGAAGGTGTCCCAGACCGACTCGCCGCGCCCGTCCTCCTTGGCGGCGCCCTCGATCTGGTAGGCGGAGGTGGCCGCGCCCCAGCCGAAGTTGTCCGGGAAGCGCAGCGGGCCGGCGGGCCCAATAGGTATCGACATGGATTCTCCTCATGGATACGGGGCCACCGCCGAAAGATTCGGGAGCGCTCCCATGATAGGGCAGACGCTGCCGGCCGGTCAGCCGGCCGTCAGAACGGCCGGCGCTGGCGGGTGGGAGACGGGTGTGGCCCCGAGCAGCGAACGAGGCCGTCCGGGCGGCGCGGCGCGCCTGTCCCGTCGGCCTCTTTTCCTATCGTGTACGGGGGTTTAGTGTGGGGACGGGGGAGGGCAACCCCCGTCCCCACCGTAACTGCACACGCACGGGCGGAATTTGGGTCCTGCCGTGCATGTCGCGCGGGAGCCGGGCCACGCGAGTGGCTCTGGTTCCACCTCCCTCCCTGTGGCGGGACGATGGCTGACGACGGCGTCCGGGCTGGCCCGTCGTCGGCCCTCGGTCTGGTTCGCTGGGCTCGTCAGGAACGACCCCAGCGATCTTCTTGTTGGAACCTTGTCGATGGAAGCGCTCCCATCGACCGATGTTGCGACTGTAACGCCCGTCACGCCTTTGTGAAAGACCCAAAACGAGATCGAAACAAGGAGCTGATCCGGCGCTCCGTGCGCTTGTTGTGGGAGCGCTTCCATGGCACACTGTCGATTCGACGCGACAGGAGCCACCTCGCGTGAAGTGCGGGTCCACCGAGGGCAACCGGCAGCACCAGCTCCGGTCACGGTCACCCGAGCGCAGCCGGCGGGACCCGCTCCCGCGCGGGCCGCACGCCCTACCCCGGCCGGGCCCGGGGAAGACCACCTTCCCGGCGCCTCGACATCCCCGCGGACCACCACCACCCTCGCGGGCAGGCGCCTCGCCGGGGACCATCCCGGCCTGGTCCGAGGAGACACCGCGCACATGAGACAACTGGCAATACGCCGGCGCGTGGCGCTCGCCGCCGCCGCGCTGCTCGCCATCGGCGGGGTGACCCTGCCGGCCGGCGCCGCACAGGCCGCACCCGCCTGCGACGTGGTCTACGCGACAAACGACTGGAACACCGGCTTCACCGCGAACGTCACCATCAAGAACCTTGGTGACCCGGTGAGCAACTGGACGCTCAAGTGGACCTTCCCAACCAGCGGTCAACGGGTCACCCAGGGCTGGTCGGCCAGATTCAGCCAGACCGGCAGCGAGGTCACCGCTACCAACGAGTCGTACAACGGCAACCTCGCCACCGGGGCCTCCACCACCATCGGCTTCAACGGCGCCCACTCGGGCAGCAACCCGAAGCCCACCTCGTTCACTCTCAACGGCACCCCCTGCAACGGCACCCCTGCCAACCAGCCGCCGACGGTCTCCCTCGGCCTGCCGACCGGGCCGTTCACCGCGCCGGCCGACGTGCCGCTGACGGCCACCGCCAGCGACCCGGACGGGACGATCAGCAAGGTCGAGTTCTACCGCAACGGCCTGCTGATCAACACCGACACCTCCGCTCCGTACGCGTACACCCAGGAGGACCTGCCGGCCGGCAGCTACACCGTCCAGGCCAAGGCGTACGACAACGGCAACGGCATCGGGGTCGACGAGAAGGCGTTCACCGTCGGGGCCGCCACCGGCCCGACACTGGTCGCCACCCCGTCCGCTGTGAGCGTCACCGAGGGTGGCAGCGCCACCTTCAACCTGAAGCTCAGCGCCGCTCCGACGGCCAACGTGCCGGTCACCCTCACCCGCACCGGTGACACCGACGTCACGGTCTCGCCGGCCACCGCCACGCTGACCCCGAGCAACTGGAGCACCGGGGTCACCGTCACTGTCTCCGCGGCGGAGGACACCGACACCGCCGGCGGCGCCGCCACCATCACCGCCTCCGCCACCGGTCTCGCTTCGCTGGCGGTCAGCGCCACCGAGATCGACAACGACACCCCCGGCGGCGACAACGCCTACACCGCGAAGTTCCTCGAGCAGTACGGCAAGATCAAGAACTCGGGCTACTTCAGCCCCGAGGGCGTGCCGTACCACTCGGTGGAGACGCTGATCGTCGAGGCGCCCGACCACGGCCACGAGACCACCTCGGAGGCGTTCAGCTTCTGGCTCTGGCTGGAGGCCTACTACGGCAAGGTCACCCAGAACTGGGCGCCGTTCAACAACGCCTGGACGGTGATGGAGAAGTACATCATCCCCACCCACGCCGACCAGCCGACCGCCGGCTCCGCGGGCACCCCGCAGTACGCCGCGGAGTACAACCTGCCCAGCCAGTACCCGTCGGCGCTGAACCCGAACGTCTCGGTCGGCCAGGACCCGCTCCGCTCGGAGTTGCAGTCCACCTACGGCACCGGCGACATCTACGGCATGCACTGGCTGATGGACGTCGACAACACCTACGGCTTCGGCCGCTGCGGTGACGGCACCACCAAGCCGGCCTACATCAACACCTTCCAGCGGGGCACCCAGGAGTCGGTGTGGGAAACCGTTCCGCAGCCCTCCTGCGACACCTTCGAGCACGGTGGTCAGTACGGCTACCTCGACCTGTTCGTCAAGGACACCGGCGCCCCCGCCAAGCAGTGGAAGTACACGAACGCCCCGGACGCCGACGCTCGGGCCGTGCAGGCCGCGTACTGGGCGCTGACCTGGTCCAAGGCGCAGAACAAGCAGGCCGACGTCGCCGCCACCATCGCCAAGGCCGCGAAGATGGGCGACTACCTGCGGTACGCGATGTTCGACAAGTACTTCAAGAAGATCGGCAACTGCGTCGGGGCCAGCACCTGCCCCGCCGGCAGCGGCAAGGACTCGGCGCACTACCTGCTGTCCTGGTACTACGCCTGGGGCGGCGCGTACGACGCCAGCCAGAACTGGTCCTGGCGGATCGGCTCCAGCCACAACCACTTCGGCTACCAGAACCCGTTCGCGGCCTGGGCGCTGACCAACACCCCGGAGCTCAAGCCGCAGTCGTCGACCGCTGTCGCCGACTGGACCAAGAGCTTCGAGCGGCAGTTGGAGTTCTACACCTGGTTGCAGTCCGCCGAGGGCGGCATCGCCGGTGGCGCCACCAACAGCTGGGACGGTAGCTACGCCCAGCCGCCGGCCGGCACCAGCACCTTCTACGGCATGTTCTACGACGTCGACCCGGTCTACAACGACCCGCCGTCGAACCAGTGGTTCGGTATGCAGGCCTGGTCGATGCAGCGCATCGCCGAGCTGTACCAGCAGACCGGCAACGCGAAGGCCAAGGCGCTGCTGGACAAGTGGGTGCCCTGGGCGATCGCCAACACCACCCTCGGCACCAACTGGTCGATCCCGTCGGACATGGCGTGGACCGGTCAGCCGACCACCTGGAACCCGTCCAACCCGCAGCCCAACACCGGTCTGCACGTCGAGGTCATCAGCAAGGGTCAGGACGTCGGTGTCACCGCCGCCTACGCCCGGATCCTGATCGCTTACGCGGCCAAGTCCGGCAACGTGGCGGCCAAGGACACCGCCAAGGGGCTGCTCGACGCGCTGTCGGCCGCCAGCGACGCCAAGGGTGTCTCCACCACCGAGAAGCGTGGCGACTACCGGCGCTTCGACGACGTCTACAACGCGTCCACCGGGCAGGGCCTCTACGTCCCGCCGGGTTGGACCGGGACGATGCCGAACGGCGACGCCATCGCCGCCGGCAAGAGCTTCCTCGACATCCGGTCCTTCTACAAGAACGACCCGGACTGGCCCAAGGTGCAGGCGTACCTGGACGGTGGTCCGGAGCCGAGCTTCAACTACCACCGGTTCTGGGCGCAGGCTGACGTCGCCATGGCGTACGCCGACTACGGCAGCATGTTCCCGAACGGCTGAGACGACCCGGGGTGGGTGGCGTGGACCGCCCACCCCGGGATCCGGCCCCGGTCCGGGGAACGACGGACCGGGGCTGGCGGGACGGCCTGACACCCACGGTCAGGCCGGGGTGGGCCGGCCATCTGGCCGACGCAGCGGATCGGCTGGCCCACCCCACCGCCCGGACTGGAGCCAGCCGCGAAAAAGCCCAGAAATTCGGGCCCTCGCGGGATCACACCGAGGTCTGTGACGGAGTAACGTACGTCACCGGAGAGGCCGCTCCCCCCGTGGCGGCCTCTCCACTTTTTTGCCCCGAGTCCGTCCGCCCCGTTGTCCCGGGTCCGCCCGCGCGGGGCGGGTTTCAGCGAGGCGGCGCGACCGGGTGACGCAGCCCCGGGTGCCCGGCCGGCAGCGAGCGCCGCAGCACCACCCAGCTCAGCGCCAGCGCCGCGGCGACCAGCGGCCAGGTCAGCGCCACCCGGGCCACCACCAGCGCGAGCACCTGCCCACCCAGGTAGAGCGGAACGAACACGGCCAGCCGCAGCAGATAGGTGGCCGTCCACACCCAACTGGCCCGGCCGTAGCCGCGCAGCAGCGCCGGATCACGCCGCCACCCGGCCCGTTGGCCCAGCACCGCGCCGACCAGCACACCGAGCAGTGGCCACCGCACCACGATGCTGACCGTCCACGCCAGAGCGCTCGCGGCGTTCGACAGCACCTGGATCAGAAAGAAGTTCTCGGCCCGGCCGGTGCGCACCGCGATCAACGCGGCGACGCAGACGGCCAGCAGCCCGATCAGCACCGAGCGCGGCCGGCCACCCCGACGCAGCCGTACGCCTGCCACCACCGCGCCCACGGCCAACGCCGCGCCGACCCCGCCCCACAGCGACTCGCCGCCCAGCAGCCAGCCCGCCGCGAACGCCAGCGGCGGCAGGGTAGCGTCGATGGCGCCGCGTCGCCCACCCAGCAGATCCGTCAGCGACTCGGCCCGTGCCGGCCCACCCGGACCGGTGTCGGTGCCGCCCCGCACCGACCCTTCCGACGCCGGGTTGTCGCCTTCCCGCTGCTCCGGGCCGGGTTCGGCCGGGCCGCTGTCGCGCTCCGGTGTTCCGCTCACCACCGCCTCCTCGCCTCCGGCACAACCTAACCGGCCATTGGCGGCAGGCCACCGGTCGGACCGCCGACACCTGCCGCTACGGTGTGCGGATGCGCGCGACGGCACGGGGTTGGACCGCGGTCTGGTTGGTCGTACTGGCCCTCGTCCAGGCGGCCGCCTTCCTCGCCGTGTGGCGGGTGGCCGTGCACTCCGAGATCGGTCAGTGGGTGGACACTGTCGCCCTCACCGGCAACCGGATCGGGCAGGACACCATCGACGGCCCGGTCGACCGGATCCTCAACGCGATGTCGGTGGTCTCGCTGCTGGCCGCCACCGCGACGATCGGGTTCATCGCGCTGATCCGAGGGCGGATCGCCCTGGCGATCACCGCGACCCTGCTGATCGCCGGAGCGAACGTCACCACCCAGCTGCTCAAGTACGGGCTGAACCGGCCCGACTTCGGTGTCGACCCGGAACGCGCGGCGGTGGGCAACAGCCTCCCGAGCGGGCACGCCACTGTGGCGGCCTCGGTGGCTGTCGCGCTGATGCTCGTGCTGCCGCGCAAGGTGCGGGCCGTCGGTGCCTTCATCGGTGCCGGCTACGCCGCCGTCGCCGGGGTCGCCACCCTCTCCGCCGGCTGGCACCGACCCAGCGACGCGGTCGCCGCGTACCTGGTGGTGGGTGTGTGGGCGGCGTTGGCCGGGTTGCTGCTGCTGGTCACCCAGCGGGAGCAGGCCGAGATCGCCCCCGGCGACGCGCACCGGGTCGCGGCGCTGGTGCTCGGCCTCGGCGGTGTGCTCGCCCTGGTCGCCTGCGGGCTCTCCCTGTCCTGGCTGCTCGACCTGCGCGACACCGGGCCGGAGGAACTGGCGCGCCGCCCCTTGTTCGTCGGTTACGCCGGCAGCGCCGCCGGGATCGCCGGCACGATGGCGGTGGTGATGGCGTTGGCGCTCACCGTCGTGCACCGGCTGGTGCCCCGGGTCAAGGGCTGAACCGCCCGGTGGAGCCGGTCCTGGCGGTGTTCTCCGCCGAGTGCGCCCGGTTCACCGAGATCCTGGCCGAGCTGACCGACGATGAACTCGGCCGTCCTACCGACTGCCCTCCGTGGAATGTCCGGGACCTGATCGCGCACACCCGCACCGGCGTTGGCCGACTGACCGACATGCTCGCCGCGCCCGCCCCACCTCGCGCCGAGGTGGACGCCGCCGGCTACTTCGGGGCGGCGAAGTTCACCGCCGAGGTCGACGCGGACCGGATCGCCGGCGGCCAGCGGGAGGCGCTGACCGTGGACCGGGCGGCGCTGGCGACCGAGTTCGACCACGCCTGGCGGGCCACCGAAGCGGCGATCGCCGCCGCGCCGCCCGACCGGGTGGTGCGGACCCGGCACGGCGACGCGATGCGCCTCGGCGAGTTCCTGCGGACCCGGGTCGTCGAGGTGGGTGTGCACGGGTTGGATGTGGCAGCGGCGCTGGACCGGCCCCCGTGGCTCACCCCACCGGCGGCCGTGGTCATCGCCGAACTGCTCACCGGCGGACGCCCGACACCGGCCGGGTTGGGCTGGGACCGGCTGACACTGATCCGCAAGGCCACCGGGCGGGCGGCGCTGACCGCCTCGGAACGGGCAGCGATCGACGCCGCCGGCTTCCGCTGGCTCGCCTTCGGCCGCTGACCCCGGGCATCCGGAACCGCTGCCGTTCGGTCGGTGCTGACCCCTTGCTGACTGCGCTGACCTGTCAGCTCGCGGCGCGGGGCGCGGGGACGTGCGGGGCGACACCCCGCAGGTGCGTCAGCACCACCGGGTCGATGCGCCCCGGCACCAGCCGCTCCTCCAGGTTCTCCAACCCGGCCCAGGAGATCAACGCCGCTTCCGTGTCGTCCTCGTGCACCGGATGGCCCAGCGCGCCGAGCAACGCCGCCACCTCGGCGGCGACCGCGCCGCTCAGGTCGAGCAGTGTGGCCGGGTCGGGTCTGCCGAACAGCATGGTGTGCACAGTGAGCAGGCGACCCAGTTCGGCGACCGGGTCGGGGTGGTCGTCCACGCGCAGGTCCACCACCACGTCGCTGGTGCCGCCGTACCCGCCGCCGCGCTCGACCACCAGCAGGCCGGCGCTCTGCCGGCCGCGCCTGTCGCCTCCGGCCTCGTCGCCGGCCCGCAGCGCGGCGACCAGCCGCTCGGCGAACGGCAGCGCCGCTCCCGCCAACCAGGCCTCGCCGAGGGCGTCGACGACCTCCGGGCCGGTGAGCACGTTGCCCTGCGCGGCCCAGCCGTCACCGGTCCGCCCGCCGGCCCACGGATGGCAGGCCGGCCCGGTCCAGCTGGCGCCCGCGCCGGTGGCCCCCACGACGCCGAGCTGACGGTGCTCCCGCTCGGGGTCGGCGGCGATCAGCCCGGCCACCACGTCGGCGGGGGCCACCCCGGTGCGCAGCAGGGTGAGGCCCTGCGGGCGGTAGGCGAGGTTGACGTGCGCCTGGGTGGCCAGCGCGCCCACCTCGGCGGCGGCGGCCGGCACCAACGCCCCGGCGGCGAGGAACTTGCTGGCGACGGCCACGCCGTGCAGGCGGCCGTCGGCGGAGCGGGCGACGAGCGAGAAGGTCACCGGCCGAGGGTAACCGTCCACGCCGACGTGACATCGACGCGCGAGGCTCAGAACGGTGGTGCGGCGGCCTCCGGTGGGGCGCCGTGGGCCCGCCGGGCGTCGGCCACCGCGACCGCGGCCAGCACCACCACCCCGACCGCGGTCGCGATCACACCGGGCAGGTACAGCAGCGGCACCGACGACGCCACCAGCACCGTGACGGCGATCCACCGGGACGGGGAGACCCGCCCGAACACCTCGTACTCCAGGCGGGCCCGCCCGGCCAGGAACAGAGCCGGTCCACCGAGCACCATGGCCAGCCACGCCCCCGGGATCCGCTCCAGCGGATGATTGATGATCAGCTCGTAGCCGATCGCGGTGGCGGCGAGACCGATCACCATCAGCAGGTGGGTGTCGGCCGCCGACCGACCGATGGTGGCGGGGTGACGGGCCTTCATCACCGCCTCACCCAGAATCCGCCCCGCCCGCTGCACGTAGATGCGCCACAGCATGATCGAGGTGGCCAGTGCCAGGCCGAACGCCCACACGTGCCCCGACTCGAACGGGCCCGCGCTGTACGCGAAACCCGCCACCAGGATCGTCTCGCCCAGCGCGACGAGGAAGAACTGCTGGTACCGCTCGGCCAGGTGTTCCCCGGCGATCTCCCACTTGGAGATCGTCGAGCGACCCAGGCCGGGCACCGGCCAGCCACAGCGGGCGGCCAGGTACTCGAAGGCCAGCGCCGCCGACCAGAGCAGCACCTGCGCGTTGGTGCTCAGCATCGCGCCGCTGATCCAGAGCACACCGCTGACGGCGAAGATCACCGCCATGCGCACCTTCAACCGGCGGTACGGGTGCGGCCCGAGCGCGATCGACAGGATCACCGGCCGGGTCACCTGCGCGATGACGTACGCCACCGCGAACATCAGCGCGGTTTCGCTGAACGCCCGGGGGACCGCCACCCCCATCACCATGCTGCACACCAATGCGGTGATCACCACGGTCTGCAACGGCACCCGGTACGGGTCGTACCGGCTGGTCGTCCACGCGGTGCCCTGCCAGACCGCCCAGAGCGCGAGCAGCAACAGCAGTGTCTTGCCGCCGCCGGTGACAGTCCCCCAGCCGTGCTCCCGGCCCGGAACCTGAGTCAGATCCTCGAACGCGCGCGCCGAGATGCGGGTGAGCGCGAAAACGAACACCAGGTCGAAGAAGAGTTCCAGGAACGTCGCCCGGCCGGGCGTGGCCGCCGCCGGGACCGGCTCCAGGTGTCCCGCTGCCCTGGAACCCATGGTCAGCGGCCTGCGTCGTCGGTCCGGTCCACCTCGAAGTGGTAGCACTTTCCACCGGCGCGCACTGCCGGAAACCGGCGATTCTGCCCAACCCGGGGATCTTGCTCGGACCGGCGTCAACGGGCACGATCGACCGGTGACGAATCGATGGGGCATGACGGTGCCGCTGGGCG
Organism: Micromonospora sp. NPDC048843; assembly: GCF_040649965.1. Classification (NCBI taxonomy): domain Bacteria; kingdom Bacillati; phylum Actinomycetota; class Actinomycetes; order Micromonosporales; family Micromonosporaceae; genus Micromonospora; species Micromonospora sp. NPDC048843. Next base: position 32,805 of record NZ_JBEZGJ010000034.1, on the reverse strand, counting down.
GAATCGCGCTGGCGCAGCACGACGCGGCCTACGCGGCCCTCGACCGGGCCGGGTTCACCGACGTCTGGTCGTCCGAGGTCGCCGGGACCGACGCGTTCACCCCGCTGGCGCTCGCCGCGGCCTGGCAGCCCGGCCTGCGGCTCGGCACCGCGATCACACCGGTCTTCACCCGGGGCCCCGGCCTGCTGGCGATGAGCGCGGCGGCGCTGGCCGAGGCCGCGCCGGGCCGGTTCTCACTCGGCATCGGCGCGTCCTCACCCGTGCTCGTGCGGGACTGGAACGCGGTGCCGTTCGACGAGCCGTTCCGCCGCACCCGCGACGTGCTGCGCTTCCTGCGCGCCGCGCTGGCCGGCGAGACCGTCGACGAGGCCTACGACACGTTCGCCGTCCGACGGTTCACGCTGGAACGACCGCCGGCGGTGCCGCCACCGATCCTGCTCGCCGCGCTGCGCCCGGGGATGCTCCGGCTGGCCGGTGCGGAAGCCGACGGGGTAATCCTGAACTGGCTCAGCGCCGACGACGTGCCGCGCGCCCTCGCCGAGCTGGGCGAACGGCGTACCGACTTCGAGGTCGCCGCCCGGATCTTCGTCTGCCCCACCGAGGACGCCGCGTACGCCCGGGCGCTGGGCCGCCGGCTCATCACCAGCTACCTCACCGTCCCGGCGTACGCCGAGTTCCACCGTTGGCTCGGCCGCGACGAGACGCTCGCGCCCATGTGGGCGGCCTGGGCCGCCGGTGACCGGCGCGGCGCCAGCGCGGCGGTGCCCGACGAGGTGGTCGACGCCCTGGTGCTGCACGGCTCAGCGGAGCGGTGCCGCGCCGAGGTGCGTCGCTACGCCGACGCCGGTGTCGACGTACCGATCATGGCGCTGCTGCCCACCCCGGAGCTCGCCGCCGGCGGCGCGGCCGCGTGGCTCAGCCTCATCGCCCAGTTGGGCGCCGACTCCCTAGGAGCGTCCGCGTGAACCTCACCGACCGGATCGTGGTGGTCACCGGCGGGGCCGGAGGCATCGGGGCGGCGCTGTCGCGCCGGTTCGCCGCCGAGGGTGCCGCCGCAGTGGTGGTCGCCGACCTGGACGCCGACGCGGCCCGCGCGGTGGCCGAGGGCATCGGCCCGGTCGCGCACGCCCGCGCCCTCGACGTCACCGACGAGGAGCAGGTCCGCGCGCTGGTCGCCGACACCGAGCAGCGGTACGGCCGGATCGACCTGTTCTGCGCCAACGCGGGGGTGACCACCGGCGGGGGAGTGGAGGTCGACGACGCCGGCTGGGACCGCTCCTGGCGGGTCAACGTGCTGGCCCACGTCTACTCGGCCCGCGCGGTGCTGCCCGGAATGCTGGCCCGGGGCGGCGGGCACCTGCTGCACACCTGCTCCGCGGCCGGTGTGCTGACCGCTGTGGGCGACGCCGCGTACACAGCGACGAAGCACGCCTCGGTGGGGTTCGCCGAGTGGTTGGCCATCACCTACCGGGACCGGGGCATCCGGGTCAGCGCGCTCTGCCCGCAGGGGGTGGACACCCCGATGCTCGCCGACGGGCTCGCCGACGGTCACCTCGGCGCCCGGGTGGTCGCCGCGTCCGGTGCGGTGCTCACCCCGGACCAGGTCGCCGACGCGGCCATCGCCGGGCTGGCCGAGGAACGGTTCCTGATCCTGCCGCACCCCGAGGTCGCCGACTACGCGCGCCGCCGCGCCGAGGACCCGGACGGTTGGCAGGCCGGCATGCGCAAACTCATCCGCCGGCTGACCGCCTAACGCCCCGCGCCCCCCGATCAGCGCGGCGATCTTGCACTTTCGGTCGCCGATCTGCGTGCAATGCCCCTTCGGCCGGGACAGTAAGTGCAAGATCGCGCAAAAGGGCGGGGTTGGGGCACTGGCGTGACTAGCGGGGGCGGCGTAGGGGGGACGGGTGCACGGACCAGAGCAGGCGGCGCCACCAGGGGCGGGCGGAGCGCAGGGTGGCCACGTAGGCGGTGGCCACCTCGGCGGCACGAGCCGCCTGGTCGGGCGTCGCGGCGGCGGGGGCGAAGCCCACCTGATTGAGCAGGGCCGCCAACTCGTCGACCGCCGGGCTGGACGCGTCCGCTGCCGCTCTGCCGCCGGTGGGCGCGACGGCGTCCGGGTCGGCGGTCGTGTCGTGGCCGGTCGTGCCCGCTTGCACGTCGGCGAGGGTCCGGCGGGCGTGCCCGGCGATCTCGGTGGCGGCCAGGTCGTCCCCGACCGGTCTGCCGGCCAGCCGGAGCGCGTCGGTGACCTCCCGCCAGGCGCCGGCAATGCGCTGGCCGGGGTCGCCCCGCACGAGCCGGCTGCGGGTCAGCGAGCGGCGCATCGCCAGCAGGGTGAGCAGGAGTGCGCCCACCACCAGCAGCAGGCCGCCGCTGCCGCCGGCGACCAGCACCGGTGTGGAGACCCCGTCCGGGCCGGGTGGGGCGTCGGCGGCGGTCGCCGGTTCCGGTGAGGCGCTGGGCTCCGCAGTCGGTGCCGGCGCCTCCGAGGGCGGCGGGTCCTCCGGCGTCGGGCGGAAATCCTCCTCCACCGGTCTCGGCTCGTCGTTGGGGCGGGGCAGCGGGTCGAACGCGACCCAGCCCAGCCCGTCGAAGAGGACCTCCGGCCAGGCGTACGCGTCACCGGCCAGCACCGGCCCCTGCCCGCTGGTCCGGAAGCCCACCACCACCCGCGTGGGCAGCCCGGAGAGCCGGCCGAGGACCGCGAACGCCGCCGCGAACTGCTCCGAGGTGCCTTCCTGCCCACCGCCGTTGCGGGGCCCGAACAGGAAGAAACCCAGATTCGGGTACGCGTGCCCGCTCGGGGCGTCCGCCACCACCCGGTAGTGCTCGGCCAGGAACTGCTCGATCGCCGACGCCCGCGCGTACGGTGCGCCGTTCTCCTCGGCGAGTTGGGTGGCCAGCCGGCGCATCGGGTCGGGTACCCCGTCCGTGACCCGCAGCACCCGGGCCACCTCGTCGCCGGCGGGCACGTTCGCGCTGGCCAACAGGTTCTGATCGGGGCGTTCCTCGGCGGAGGTCACCGTGTACCGCAGCCCCGGCGTCAGCCCCTCCGGCCGGATCAGCGTCCCGCTCGCCGGGTCGTACGCCACCCGCGCCCCACTGACCTCCCGGGGCGTCGCCACGGCGGGCAGCAGCCGGCCGCTCAGCTCGGCCACGCTGATCTGCTGGTGGACCGTCTGCACTGTGCTGTCCCGGGCCGCGGTCGCGGCCGGCAGGATCCGACCGGCGTTGCGGTACGTCGCGCCGACGCGCCAGGTCACCCCGTCGTAGTCGCTGAGCACCGCCAACCGGATCCGCACACCGCGCGTGGTGTCCGCCGCCGGGTCGGCCTCGGGCGGGGCGTCGGCGGGCGGCGCGTCGGGGCGTTGCGTGCTCACGTCGAGGAGCTTCTGCTCCGGGTGCAGCGCCCAGCCGGAGATCCGGATCAACGGGTTCTCGTCGAGCGTCTGCACCTGCGGCGGCTCCACGTACCGGCGTGGGTCCACCGGCCGCCCGTCGACCTGCTCCGCGACGACCGGGCCGAGCAACGCCACCAGCCCGACCACCACCGCCACCCCGAGCGCCGCGCTGGTGGCCAGGCGCAGTCGCACCGCCGCGCGTACCCGGGGGGTCAGCTCGGCGGTCGGATCGCCGCCGCCCGACGCGGTCCGGGTGGGGGTCGCGAGGCCGAGGGCCGCGACCGCGACGAACACCAGCGTCGACCCCAGCGCCGGTTCGGCGTTCGGGCCGACCACGTAGAGGGCGGCGGCGTAGAGCCCCGCCGCCGGCAGGTAACCCAACAGGACCCGGCCGGTGCGCAGCGCCACCTCCGCGCCGGTCAGCCCGGCCAGCCACGCCGCGACGACCGGCACCAGCACGGTGTCCGGGGTGGGCTCCACCGGGATCATCGCGGTGAGCAGCCGGGGAATGCCGTTGCGGGCGGCGTCCGCGGTGACCTCCAACAGCCCGCCCGGTAACTCGGCGCGGGTGGCGGCCAGCCGCAGCGACCACAGTGTCCAGCCGGCCATCGCGGCGACCGACACCGGCGCCACCAGCCAGGACGGCAGCCGCCGGGCGGCCACGCTGACCAGCACCGAACCCGCCGCCGCGCCGACGACAAGCCAGGTCAGCAGGCCACCGGCGTACACCCGGCCGAGCACCACCCCGGCGAGCGCCGTCAGCCCGATCAGCGCCAGCGGCACTACCGCCGCCCGCAGCACCCGCACGGCGACCGTCACCACCGGCGTACCCCGTCCCACTCGGCGGCGAACTGCGCGCCGTCCGCCGCGTCGACGACCACCAGGCCGGCGGTGCCCGGCGGCGTCGGCTCGGCCGCGCCGAACACACCGACCACCACCGACGGGTACGCCCCGCGCAGCGCCCCGACGTGCCCCAGCTCGTCGCGGCCACCCGGCCCGGTCAGGAAGATCAGGGTGTCGCCGAGCCGGTCCTGTCGCAGCCGGGTGGTGGCCGCCCGCACCGCGTCACCATCGGCGGACAGGTCGGCGGCGGCGAGCCGGTCCAGCGGCCCGAGAGGGCCGTCGGCCTCGCCGTCCGGGCCCGTGACCTCCGCCGGTTGCGCCGGCTTGGTCGGCTCCGCCGGCTCCGCGGCGGCCACCAGCAACAGCACCGGCAGGTCGGCGCGGTGCGCGGCGGTGACGACCGACGCCGCCGCCTCACAGGCCGACTCGAACGACTCCGCCACCCCGGCGACCCGCTGCGGGTGCGCGGCGGCACGGTTGTCCAGCAGGACGACCAGGCGCGGCAGACTGGTGTCCACGTTCTCCCGCACCATCAGCTCACCCACCCGGGCGCTGGTACGCCAGTGCACCCGGCGCAGCTCGTCGCCGACCACGTACTCCCGCAGCGAGTCGAACGTGATCGACCCGTGCGGGACCCCGTCCACCCGGCCGTCGAGGCTGCGCCCCGCGCCTCGGGGCACCGCCGTCAGCGGATGGATCCGGGGGTGCACCCAGACCGGCACCGCCGCACCGTACGGGCGGGCCAGCGCCACCAACCCCAGCGGGTCGCGGCGGGTCACCCGCAGCGGACCGACCGGCACCACCCCACGACGATCGGTAGGCACGTCGTAGCGGACCTCGGTGTCCCGGCCGGGTCGCAGGCGCAGCACCGGCACCGGCACGGTCCGCTCCCCGCACCGGTCCTCGGCCAGCAGGTTCGCCGAGCGAAGCCGCCCGGTGTTGCGCACCGTCAACGTCATGCTCGCCGGCTCGCCGCGCGCCACCCGGTCCGGGTCCGCGCGGCGGGTCACCGTCAGCCGGGGCCGCCAGGCCGCGACCAGCGCGGCGTAGCCGACGGCCGCGCCGGCCGCCGCGCCGAGCAACGTCAACTCGGGGTACGCGAACCGGAAACCCACAGCCAGCAGCACCACGGCGGCGACGAGCAGCCCGACCCCACGGGCAGTGATCCCCATCGCGCTGCTGCCGGTCAGCCCTGCACCGGAGCGGGTTGCCCCGACGGGAGCGGCACCGGCACCGAGGCGACGGCCTGACGCAGCACCTCCGCGGGGGTCATCCCGCGCACCTGGGCGTCCGGGGTGAGCAGCAGCCGGTGCGCGAACACCGCCTCGACGAGCGCCTTCAGATCCTCCGGCATGATCCAGCCCCGCCCGTCGATCAGCGCGTACGCGCACGCCGCGCGGGTCAACGCGATCACGCCCCGGGGGCTGACCCCGACACGCACCTGCGGGTGGGTACGGGTGGCCGCTGCCAACCGGACCGCGTACGCGTAGAGCGGCTCGGCGATGTGCACCCGGCGGGCCATCCGGACCATCTCGCCGACGGTGGCGGTATCGGTGACCGGGGCGAGCGCCTCGGGGGACCGCACTGTCGCGCCGCGCAGCACCTCGACCTCGACGGCCTCGTCCGGGTACCCGACGGAGAGCTTCACCAGGAACCGGTCCAACTGCGCCTCGGGCAGCCGGTAGGTGCCGTCCATCTCCACCGGGTTCTGCGTGGCGACCACCAGGAACGGCGACGGCACCGGATGCCGGACCCCGTCCACAGTGACAGTCCGTTCCTCCATCACCTCCAGCAGCGCCGACTGGGTCTTCGGCGACGCCCGGTTGATCTCGTCGGCGATGACGATGTTGGCGAAGACCGGCCCCGGATGGAACTCGAAGTCCCGGGTCGCCTGGTTGAAGATCGTCACGCCGGACACGTCCGAGGGGAGCAGGTCGGGTGTGAACTGGATGCGCCGCCACTCGCCCTTGACAGTGGCGGCGATGGCCCGTGCCAGGGTCGTCTTACCGACCCCGGGCACGTCCTCCAACAGCACGTGCCCCTGGGCGAAGAGCGCGGTCAGTGCCAGCCGCACCACCTGCGGCTTGCCGAGCACCACCGCGTTGACGTTCTCGGCCAGCCGGGCGGCCAGGGCGGCGAAGCCCTGCACCTCCGGCTGGGTGAGCGGCTCGTGGGTGTTCACGGTCGGTGGTGCTCCTCGCCTGGTGTCCTCAGCAGGTGGGCAGGACGTTGATGGTGTCGCCGCCCTCCAGGTTGAGCCAGGCCCAGGGAATGTAGTTCTTCCCCTCGAACTCGACCTGTACCCACCAGTTGCTCTGCTTCTGGTTGTTGTAGATCCACGAGTCGACGTTCTCGCCCGACTTCTTGCAGTACGCCTTCAGCCGAGTGCCGGGCTTCGCCCAGCCGGCCTGCTGGTCGTTGTCCTGCCGGGTGACCTTGAAGACCTCGTTGCCGTTGCGGCCGTCGACTTCCTTGTTGCAGTAAGTCCGCTGGTCACCGTCGGGCCCGTTGTTGCAGGTCGCGACCCCGTACAGCGGCTGTGTCTTCTGGGCCCGCGTCGCGGTGCCCTTGCCGGCGGCGTTGCTCGCCGTCACCGTGAACGTGTAGTTGGTGCCCGGCGTCAGGCCCGTCATCGTGATGCTGGAGCACGCCCCGGCCTTCGTCGGCTCGCCCGTCGTGGTCAGCGTGCAGGTGGCCTGACCGCCACCGGCATCCACTGTGAACGTGACAGTCGCCCCGGTGGCCGTCGACGACGAGCCGGTCACCGTGATTCGCGGCTCGGCCACAGTGCGGGCGGTGGCGGTGGCCTCCGGGCCCGGCCCGGCCTCGTTGACCGCCTTCACCTTCACCGTGACGTTCTGGCCGTTGCCCAACCCGGTAACTGTCGTGCGGGTGTCGGTCACCTCGCTGACCCGCCCACCGACGTCCACCAGGTACTTCGTCACCGGCCGACCATTGGCCTCGGCCGGCGCCCACTGCACCGTCACCGCGCCCGGCTGGTTGGCGACGGTGCCGGCGCGCAGGTTGAGCGGCCGACCGGGCGCCGCGAAGGGCACCACGGTGTTGCTGACTGGTGACGCCGCCGACCCGGCGCCCTTGCTGTTGACCGCCACCACCGTGAACGCGTACTGGGTGCCGAACTCCAACTCACCGGCGGGCACCACCAGCTCCGTCTTGGTCGACTCGCCGGCCGGGGCGTTCGTCCCCGCCGAACTGGCCGTCACCGCGTACCGCGCGATGGTGTTGCCCTGCCCGTTCGCCGCCGGCCACGTGACCAGCACCGTGCCGTCCGGCCGCTCTTGGGCGGTGACGCTCGCGGGTGGGTCGGGCACCGCCGCGGTCGGGGTCACCGGGTTGCTGTTGCGCGGCGGGCCGTCGCCCTTGGCGTTGACGGCGTGCACCGCGAACCGGTACGTCTCGCCGTTGGTCAGACCCTTGACCTCCACCGCACGCTGGTTCGCGCCCACCTGCACACGTTGGCCGGCGCCCTGCACCACGTACTTGATGATCTCGGCCCCGTTGGCGGCGGCCGGGCGCCAACTCACCCGCGCCTGGGCGTTGCCGGCGGCGGCGGTGACGCTGCGCGGCGCGCTCGGCTTGCCCACCCGCGGCTTCTTCGGCGGGGGCGGCGGTGGGGGAACCGGCGGTGGGTCGCCGCCGAGCACGTCGTTGGCGTACTTGTTGACCTCGCGCACCTGGTGCTTGTCGTCCACGACCCGGGCGGTCGCCGAGTCGGGGGAGTTGATGAACAGGTGGTTCTCCCGGACCTCCAGCTCCAGTGGCCCGTTGGCCCGCCCGCGGATGGTCTCGACCAGCTGACCCGCCGCGTCGAAGGAGTAGATGGTGCCGGTGGCCTCGTCGGCGCAGTAGAACCGGTTCGCCCAGGCCACCGCCGGACTGAGGCGATCACCCTCACCCGGCACGGTGAACCCGCTCTCCTGCCCACCGTCACCCACCAGCAGCACCCGCCGGTCGGCGGTCACCGTGACCGGCACCCGGGGGCCGCTGGTGCGCGCGGGAAGCGCCGCCGGGCCGGACAGCGTCAGCGGCGTCGGGTGCACCTCACCGTGCTGCACCCGCACCAGCTTCCCGGCCGTCCGGTCGAGCACCGCCACCCCGTCGTCCAGGGTGGAGACGACAAGCTCGTGGCTGGCGTCGGCGACGTCGTACGACTCGACCCGCTGCGGGCTGAGCCCGGCGCCCGCGGGCGCGGCCGACGCCGGCGCGGACGGCAGCTTGGCGGCGGTGATCGCCGAGACGGTGCCCTGGCTGGGCACCGCGATCCAGAGTCGACCCTTACCGTCGAAGGTGCCGCCGGTGATGCCCGGCGGATAGCGCACCGGCTCACCCACCGGGGTCAACGATCGCGGGTCGAGCTGCCGGACGATGCCCTGCACGGCGTCGACGACGAACGCCGCGTCCTCGTGCAGTGCCACACTGACGCCCAGGCCGGGGGTGGTCCGGGTGGTCGCGCTGAGCTGGAGGGTGGCCAGGTCCAGGGAGCTGACCTGCCCGGTCTGCAGGTCCCGCAGGATCAGCAGCCGGTCGGTCTGGGTGATCTGCATCGGGTGCTGCCGGGCCCCGGGGATCTCGGTGCGGGTGTCCACCCGGGCGGTGACCCCGTTCACCCGGGCCAGCTCGCTGCGCGCCGCGCTCCACAGCCAGGAACTCGCGTCGTAGTTGGCCACCGCGTTGTCCGCCGCGCCCAACCCGAGGACGGTCAGCCCCATGGCGGCCAACAGCGCGGCCACCGTGCCGACGGTCACCAGCCCGCCGCGCAGCCGGGACCAGGAGCGGGGGGCCTCGGTCTGTACGGCGTCGTCGATGCTGGCCACAGCCGGCTGCCTCCCCTGAGTCGTGGCAGGTGGCGCGCCTTCCGGCGACCCCTCCCCTGAGCCGGGTGCCATCATATGGCGCTGGTGGTGGCGGGGGAACCCGCACCGTCACCCCTGTGGATACCGAGAGTGTGCGTTGTGGACGTCCAGCTCAGCCCGGTTCGCGCTCGACACGGCGCGGTTTCGGCTCGACTCAGCGCGGCGACGCCCGGCCGGAGGGCTCCCCACTCGACGAGGCTTCGCGCTCCCGCGCGGTGCAAACCTGCCCGGAAGTCGCAAAGCTGTCAGTGGAGTAGACCGCCAACACGGTGAAACAGTGATCCACTCGGGAGTTCAACCCGTTGACCGTGTACGTGGTCCGGCCCGGGTCCACGGTGGCGATCACGCCCAACGCCTGCCCTGCCCTGCCCGCGGCGACCATGAACGGCACCGCGCCGCCGGTCGGGTCCGTCCAGGTCAACGTGATCGTGGCCGAATCGTCGCGCAGCTTCAGGTCGCCCGGCGGAAGCCCGGCCGCCGTCGGCGCCGCCGCCGTCGGCGCGGTCCCGATCGGCGGCGGGTCGTCGCGCGTCAACATCACCGCACCCAGGCCCGCCACCGCCACGACGGCCACCCCGGCCGCCACGACCGCGCCGATCAGCGCCGCCCGGTTGCGGCCCGTCGGCCCACCGTCATCGGCGTACGCCGGCCGGTACGCGTCCGGTGCCGGGTGGTACTGCTGACCCGGGTACGGCGCCTGGTGCTGACCCTGGGTCGGGTACGACGTCTGGGGCGCCGGGGTTGGGTACGGCGTCTGGGCCGGCTGGTGGTGGTACTGCTGGACCGGTGGCGGCGCGGCTGGCGGCGCCAGCGCCGGCTCGGCGCGCGGGGGCCAGGCTGGCTGCGCAGCGGGGCTCGGCTGCGCGTCAACGGGGCCTGCCTCGGCGATGCTCGCGTTCGCCTGGGCAGCCGTGAGGTGCGTTTGTGCGGCGGTGGGGTTCGTCTGCGCGGCGGTGGGGTTGGTCTGCGAGGCGGCGGGCCAGCCCAGGCTGGTCTGGACCTCGGCCGGGCCGCCCTGCGCCGGTACGGACGGCAACACCACGGTCTGGTCGGACAGCGCGCCAGGAGCCCGCTGAGTCGGCACTACCGGGGCGTCGAGGATGCCCAAGCCAGAGTCACCCTTCGTGCCGGTACCGCCCACGTCCATCGTGGTCTGCCCAGCCGCCGGGGTCTGCCCGGTGGTGGCGGCCTGGGCAGCCGTAGTGGTCTGGGTGGGGGAGTCGGCACCTGGAGTTGGCAGGGGCTGCGGTGGGGCGCTGCTGCTCCAGGGCGGTGCGGTCAACCCCCAGGGCGGCACGGGTGGTGCGCTCACCGGAGGCGCGGAGACGGGTGCTCCGTAGGGCGGCCCGGAGACGGACGGCCCGAAACCAGGCGGCGCGGACACCGGATAGGTGTGCCCGGGTGGCCCGGAGACGGGTTGGGCGTAGCCGGGCGGTGCGGACACGGGGTAGGTGTGCCCGGGTGGTGCGGAGTCGGGTGGGCCGTAGCCGGGCGGTCCGGAGACCGGGTACGGCTGGGCCGGTGGTCCGGAGACCGGGTACGGCTGGCTGGGGGGCGCGGAGATCGGAGGCGGGGTCACCGGCGGGGCGCTGATGGGCTGGGCCGGTGGCCCGCTCACCGGGTACGCCGGCCCGGGGTGGCCAACGGCCGAGGAGGGTCGGCCCGATGACGTCGCCTCGGTGCCGGACACGTTGTGCGATTCGCTCGGCGCCGTTGGCCGTTCGGCGGCTCGGGCGGCCTCCTCGGCGAGCAGCGGCTCGATCTGCCGTACCCGGATGGTGGGGTCGTCCCAGCGAGGTGCCACCACCGCCGGTGTCGCCGGCGGGGCGGTCGACGCCGGGGCGGTCGGTGTCGACGGTGGAGGCGGCACGTCGACCACCGGCGGGGTGGCGTGACCACCAACCCGCTGACGTGGTGCCACGGTCGGCCCGGACGGCGGTCGGTCTGGTGACCGCTGCCCGGCCGTCGTCGGCGGGTCTTCAGCCCTCGGCCGGGGCATCGGCCGAGGCGGTCCAGACGCTTGCTCGTCGAGGCGTTGACGGGGTGGCATCGCAATCGCCGGCCGTGGCGCGTCGGCGCGCGGGCGGGGCGCCGTCGCAGGTCGGGGTGCTGCCGTCAGTGGGTCGGGCGGCGCTGGCGCGATCGAGGAAGCTGCCGGCTGAACGGGCGTCGCCCGAGGGGCTGGGACCGGTGCCGGCGTGACGTCGCGGGGTGGCGTGGGTGTGGCTGGCGCGCGTACCGCTGGAGGAGTTTGTGGGGACGCGGCCGGCGGTTGCGGCGCCCAGGGCGAGACGGCGGGCGGCGGGCCACCGGCGGAGGGCCGCATCGCCGCGAGGGTCGCCAGCGACAGGGTCGGGCCGGCAAGCGCCGACCGGGTGCCCGGCTCGGTCACCGGGTCGACCGGGGCCGGACCGGGCGTCGGCGTGGGGTGCTGCTCGCCCGGCGTCGACGGAGGTGGGCCGAGGTAGTCGCGGGCTGCGCGTACCGCCGGGTGGTTCTCCCCCAGTGCGGCGGGCCCGGCGGTGGCGACGCGGGTGTAGTTGCGGCGGGCCTCGTGCCGGTTGCCGAGTTCCTCCGCCACCTCGGCGAGTTCGAAGGCGAGCGCGAGCATCAGCGGGTCGGAGTGCTCCCAGCGCCGCTCGCCCGCCGCGAAGGCCTCCTCCAACACCCGGCGGGCGGCGAGCGGGTCGTCCCCCTCCCGGTGCAGCCGTGCCAGCAGGTGCGCGGTGTGCAGCACCTCGGGATGGTCGTCACCGTACGGCGGGGGAGCGGATTCGACGGCCTCCGCGAGCAGTTGCCGGGCGGCGCTGAGGTCGCCCGCGGCGCGCAGGGCGAGGGCTCGGTGCTGGGCGGCTGCCAGGGGGGAGGGATGGGACACGTGGCAATGCTGCCGTCAGAGGGCCGCCGGACGCTACCCGGACACGCTCCGACAGCGTGTCGGCGCGGGTGTTTTGAGGCGGCTTGAGCAGTGGCGGAAGCGACGGGGGAGAGGCGCCGGAAGGCGATGTGCATGATCCACGAGCGGCGTGTACAGTAACTCCCCGTGCGGCCCGCTGTGCTGGCTACCGGATGGAAGATCATCTGGTCGGCGAGGTAGGCTGAACGAGTAGGTCCGGGTGGCGGAATGGCAGACGCGCTAGCTTGAGGTGCTAGTACCCGTATAGGGTGTGGGGGTTCAAGTCCCCCCTCGGACACGAGTACGTCTCATATGTGCGACGTAGACGTAGCGGTGGTCAAGGATGCTTGACCACCGCCGAAACCCATCCGACACTGCGTCTGGCGCTACTCTCAGTGACCAGCGCCGGGCGAGCTCCGCGATGACGCGCGGTGGCTCGTCAGTGATTCCCGCCGTTGCTCTGCCCGGTCTGGCACCTGGCCTGCGCGTCGCTACTGGATCCCCCGCGACGGCCATGAGGCGTCCTCCGCTACCACTTCCGAGACTTGCCGCCACCCGAAGCAGCGCAGCTGTCTATGGTGTGGCGACGCTCGACTCGCGTGGTCGGATCGCCGACCGGTGCGCGATGAAGGAACTCCAGTGGACCCCCGGATTGCGACTGAGCATCCGGGAGCGTCGAGGCCTGATCGTCGTATCTGCTGACAAGCAAGGCGTCTTCAAGGTAACGAAGGAAGGCCACGTCCGACTGCCGGCAGTGGTCCGTCAATGGTGCGGCCTCGCCGCCGGTGACCGCGTACTTATCGTGGCTGAATCAGCCAGCAACCGCCTGGTGGTTCATCCGCCGGCAAAGCTTGACGAGATGATCGGGCAGGCTCACGATGCGGTCTTCGGGGGCGAGCATGAGTGACGCATCGGCGAGCCAAGCTGAGGTGGCAGCGGCTCGGCTCCTTCTTGCTCGGATGGGCATCTCGCCTGCCGACCTTCTGGAAGCCGCCGTGGCTCGGCCTTCGTCGCCGACCTTCGCCGAATACGTTCCCGTGGTGGCGGCTGCGGTCTCGGAAGGTACGAAACGTGCCTATGGCTCCTACTGGAACCGTGTGGTGGAACACTGGGGACAACGCAGGCTCGACGAGCCCACGCCGTCGGAGATTGAGAAGTTGGCGGAGTACGTCAAGACGCACGTTGTGGCTCGGCGGAACGCCCGCGGGGGCCGAAGTGCGGCGGAACATCTGATTGCCGCCTTGCGATGTCTCTACAAGAGGGCGATAGCTGATGGTTTCATCGCAGAGTCTGACAACCCTGCTCTAAAGGTGGCGAAGCCGCGGCGTCTGCCAAGCACGCGCCGGGCGGTGGCGGACACGCGGCTGGCCGAGATAAACGAGGTCGCAGCCAGCACGGGTAACGATCCGGCCCTTGACACCTTGCTCTTGCGGCTGCATACCGAAACGGCGTGTCGGCGCGGTGGAGCTCTGGCGCTCCGTCCGGTTGACCTTGACCCTGATCAATGCTTGATTCTGCTTCGAGAGAAGGGGGACTCGGTACGGTGGCAACCAGTTTCCCCCACGCTGATGAGATACGTGCAGCGGCATGCTGAGGAGCGGGGTGCGACGGAGACAGGGCAGCTGCTGCGCTATCAGAACGGTGAGCCCATCACGTACCGGCGATACGACCATCTGTGGGTACGCATCGGCGAGCACCTGCCGTGGGTCTACGCGCAACAGATCAGCATCCACTGGTTACGTCACACTACTTTGACATGGGTGGAAAGGAACTTTGGCTACGCCATCGCGAGAGCCTACGCCGGCCATTCAGAGGGTGGCGGCGACGCTGGCACTACGGCCACCTACGTGAAAGCAACGTTGCAGGAAATCGCCGCTGCCCTCTCGGCGCTTACCAATGAACGGCACCCTCTAGCCTAGTCGTCTGGTGGGGTCCGGTCTTGCGGGACCGGACCCCACCGCGGGATCTTTCGGCGGTATGAAAGTGCAACAAGGGACTTACCGTTAACTGGGCGGCCTGTCATTAGCTTCTGCCTTGGTCGAGTTCTGAACGACCGGTTCATCTGGTCAATGAAGCGGCGCGGACTTGCCGCAATCGGGATAAGAGCAGTAACCATTGGTTCCTGGGGTGTAGGAGTGACTTGGACGGGTGCTCGATGCGCGGCGCGCGGTGGGGCGATGTTTGTTGGTTGGATCCAGTCCGGCAGCCGTACTAGATCTGTCCGGCTGCCGGACTAGCGGTGGTTCTGTGGCCGTACCAACCCCTGCCCCCGTGGGAACTCGAAGGCGATAGGCGGTCCGTGCTTTTCTGCGGCGAGCGTCTTCCACTTTCGGCCTGAACCGGATGACCCAACCCAATTTCTCAAGTCGATTCAGCCAGACTCCGATCGTGGAGCGGGCCAAACCTGTCGCACGTTCCAGGTCTGTCAAGCTCGGCGAGAATTGCGGAGGGATCACCGCAGTTGCGGTATCGGTCCAGGTCAAAAGCGTCAGGATAAGGTGGCGCCCAGAAGGGCTAAGGCAACAGTCGGCGTTTCGAACTGCACGCTCTACCGCCCATCGATCTACCATGCAATACGCCCCTTCCGGCCGTGGCGTTCACTGGTGGCTCTTGACGCCGTATGGCGTCCGAGCCTCGTGACGCTAGCGATGAACCTGGGCTCTGACCAGCCATGCACCTGCTCGTCATGCGCCTTCAAGGCGTCGGCGGCGACGGTGACCTGCGGCTTTGGCGTAAGTGGAGATGCGCCTACCATTGGTTGCTTCGGTTCGTGATTCGAGCAGGTTGACAATTACAGACGGGTAGTACGGCAGCCGCCGTTTGAGATCATTCTGGTGGGGCCGGGCAGACGAGGTGCGACCACCGTTCGGATCTGGCGGTGGCCTCGGGAAGACGATCTCAGACGTGTTGCGGAGGTGGACGGCCAACTCGGCGAGGCAGCGAGTCGCCCATGTTCACCGGCGGGACGCGTTCGGTGTGCGCTGCCTGGTGCTCGAAATTAGGGTGACCAGCAGGCAAACTGTGACCAGCGAGCGCCCACCCCTTGACGAGTCGGGACGCCTGCGGCGGCGGGCCCTGGCGCCGCCGGGCTCGGCGCGGCGAATGCAGCTACTCGCGGTTTAGTTCGGCGATGACTTGCGCCAGGAGGTCGGCTGGGAGTTGCCGGCGCAGCGTCGCCGCCATCGTTTCGGGGGTTCGGACTTCGACGGTGAAGCGGCGGGCGGCAAACCCGGCCTTCACCATCGCGGCGTGGCTGGACAGTGTCCCGGCCAGCACCTCGGCGTGTAGGTCGGGTGCGTCCTTGCGGAGCCGACGCAGGGCGTTTTCCTTGCTGGTGCCTCGTGGTCGGGGTACCTCGTCTGCATTATTGACGAGGTCATTGCGCCGGCCGGGCTGTGAGGCCGCCTGAAGGGTCCGATCGAGCATGTCGAGCGCCTCGACGTCCGCGAATATCACCCGACGGATGAGGTCGATGGTCGTACCGAGACCAGCCAGCGGAGGGGTGACAACAAAGTCCACGAACCGGTCGTGCAGCACGTGGTCGCCGCGCTGGGTTACGAACTCCCGCCACGACTCTTCGGTGAGCACCCGCTTCACCAGTGCCGGTACGGTGCCGATGGCGTGCTCACCTTGACGCAGCGCCGACCCCAGCGCCTCAACCACGTGGGCGTTGCGTCGCAGGCTGTCGACCACTACATGCCCAGCCAGCGGGCGAGCTCGTTGCGTATCTGCTCCAACTGCTCGACGCTGGCCTTGTTACGGGACGGGAATCCGCGGCGCAGCAGCTCCGCGTTTATTTCCCGCTTTTCCTTGCCCGTGCGGTATGACACCTTACCCACGATAGTGTCGATCTCCCCACGCAGGACACGCTCACGTCGGTGCCGAGGCTCCTCGATGCGGGGATTGCCGGCTGCGGCGGTGACACCCGCCGATGTCGCCTCCTGCATGCGGTCCAGCAGCGGCAAAAGGTTCATCGCGAACTGGGTAGGGATGCCGAGCTTGCGGCATTCGGCCTGCGCGGCCTCAACCTTCACCGCGCCGGCTTCTTGCCCCCCGAGGATGGCACGGTCGAACCTGGCCTCCGACGCGGACAGCGGCTCTCGGAAGTCCAGCGTGCCCTGGTTGGCGCTCTCGCCGGCTTCCGCGCGAGCGCGCTCCTCCTGCACGCGATCGGCTTCGAGCTGGTGCCGCAGCTCCTGCTCGATCTCCCGGGCGTGGTTCATGAGCGTGGGCACAGCGGGGATGAACAGACGGGCGTTGAATTCCTCGTCTGGGCGCACACGCACGAAGCGGCCTACAACCTGGCGGAAGAACAGGGGGGTGCGGGTCTTCGTGGCGTACACGCCGACCGCTAGGCGGGGGATGTCGACGCCTTCGGATACCATCTTCACCGCGATGATCCATGGGTCGCGGCTGTCCCGGAACCGGTCGATGGCGGCTTTCGCCTCGGGATCGTCCGAGACGACCACCACGGGGTCCCTGCCGGTGATGCTCTTGAGCAGGGCCGCGTACGCGCGGGCGTGATACTGCCGCTCGGCGACGATCAGACCCGCGGCGTCGGGGATCTCCCGCCGCACCTCGTCTAGTGCTTCGCTTGCCTTGCGCAGTAGGACGGGCATCCACTCCCGCTCGGGGTGGTACACCACGTCGAGGGCGGCGGAAACATCCTCTTCCCCGAGGTTCGCGCCCAGTTCCGCCGTCTCCACGACGCCGCAATCTATCCACCGCGCCTCCCCGTCGTAGGCGTGGAACTCGATGCGCCGGCACACCCCGTCGGCGACGGCCTCCCCGTACTCGTAGCCGTAGTCGACCTGCACAGTGCCGTTGTTGTCGTAGTTGACGAACGGGATCGGGGACGTCGGATCCGCGCGCCACGGGGTGCCTGTCAACGCGAGCCGGTAGATTGCGTGCTCAACGGCGGTCTTGAGCCCGTCACCCCACGACCTGTTGTCACCGGCGTGGTGGATCTCGTCCAGGATCGCGAAGGTAGCGTTTCGCGTGGCGTGGCGGAGCATGTCGGCGCCCTTGCCGCGGGCGACCTGCGCGTATGTGGCCACGCAGCCCTGGTAGCCGGGCTTGGCGTAGTCGGCGAAGTCACCGACCGGCATCAGGGAAATACCGGCCTGCCCGGCGGCGTCGGCCCACTGTTGCCGCAGCGCGTCGGTCGGCACGACCACCGCGATCCGCTGCACCGCGCCCTCAGTGAGGAGCCGCTTGGCGAGCGTCAACGCGAACCGTGTCTTGCCGGCGCCGGGGGTGGCGGCCACCAGGAAGTCCCGTGGGTTGACGGCGTAAAACTTATTCATCGCCGACTCTTGCCACAGGCGCAGGTTCGACACAAAGGCTCCCTTTCGCAGGTTGCAGGTGGGGCAGAGTGCCTGCCCGTTGATGACGTCGGTAGAGCCGCCGCGCGAGTGCGGCTCCTGGTGGTCGGCGTGGAAGCCGCCGGCCAGGTCGGTGCCGCAGTCGATGCACTTGCCGTCGGCCGCCAGGTAGAGGGCGGCGCGTTCGGTCGGGTTGAACCTGCGCCTCGGATCCACAGTCCCCATCCAGCCTCACCATGTCGTTACGCAATGCACTTTAGAGCATGCGTAGCGTCAAGCCGACACGGTGATCGGCCCGATGCGACAGCGCGGCCGGCCGTGTGCGGCACCCAGCTCGGCCTGCGCCAGTCCGCGCTGCGTCGGCCACCGCTCGGCTGTCGGCGACCCGACACAGCTCGCGACCAGCCCCGTCCCTGGCTGCCGATGACCGGGGCCCAATGCTTTGTCTAGGATGGGTTTGTCCGAGCATCCTCGCGGTCGATAGCAGCGCCAAGCTCCTCGCCGAGTTGGAGCTGAACGCCGGTGACCATTCGACGATTCGCTTCGTCCAAGACGATCTGAGCCAGGTCGCGGCGAACCTTCCTGCCGGCACGGCGTCCTGGGCAGCGAGATTCAGTGTGTGTGTCGCCGGGCTTGTTCGGCGGCGAGTTGGGCGGCCTCTCGCGCGGCTTGCTCCATCCTCAAGGTGCTTTGGATGATGGCGTCGATGCCTTCCTTTGCCCCGTCGGATAGTTGTTCGATGGAGCGCGTCATCACTTGTACTTTCGCGCTGACCGGGGCCGGGTCAAGGAAGTAGCCCGCGCCGACGCCGAAGAACTCGGCCAGGGCCGTCAGCGTGGAGGCTGTGGGGTTGTCGTGCGCTCCGATCCGGAGCTTGCGGAGGGTCTCCTCTGAGGTGCGGAGCCCTTTGGCTTTGAGCGCGTCGGCCACCTCGGCGTCGGTATAGACGTGGTTCGGGCGGTGCTTCACGTACAGCTCCTGCAGCCGCTCGCTGATCAGCGTGGGGCTCGGGCCACTGGGTGGCTTCTCGTTCTGTCGCATCGTGGCGCCCCCCGACTCCAACTAAAGTTGGTCCGAACCCAAGTTTGTGTGGAACCCTGTCGTGATCTGTGCTTGACTCTCAGTGCCCGATCCACACAAAGTTGGACTCACGCCAACTTTGGTTGGTTGAGGGTAGCGCATCGGCCGGCCTCCATGGAGGGGGTTGCGAGGCCCGTGATGCGTTCGTGAGGACGTAACGCCTTGTGGCGATGCGGTCTCTGATTTGGCCTGATCGTGTGGTCGACGTCCAGGTCGTGACAGTAACGGGGGACCGGCTCGCGGCGGCGTCCTGCCGTCGCTGGCCAGTGCTGTGCGGCAAGCCCTCGGGGGAGGCGGACGTGTCAGATTTATCGACTGACCGATCAGGCCACCTCGCCGGCTCCGGGACCTCTTCGGAGGTGCCGGAGGCCGGCGAGTGGGGGGCGCTGGCGGAGCGGGCATCACCCGCTCCGCCAGGCGGACCCGGCCGATCTGTCGCGCCAGCTGCGGCTGTGGAGAGCGACCTGTGGTGGGCGCGGGCAGCGGAGCGGGCCCCGCGGGAGATTCCCCGCGAGTTCGGCGGCGGCAGTCAGGTGGAGTCGCTGTGGCTGCGTGCGGCGTCGCTGCGGGCGGGGTGTCCCTTGGTGGCCCTGTCGTCTGCGGACGGCGGTGTCGGTCGATCGACGCTCACGGCGGCGCTCGGTGGTGTGCTGGCGCTTGCCAGCCCTGCTCCGATCGTGGCGATGGACGCGACCGGGCGTGCGTGGGGTGGGCTGGGCCATCGTGTGGCCCGGGGCAACTCCGCATCGACGTGGGATGCCGCGGCCGCGGAGGAGCGGTTGGCTGACCCTCTGGTCGCTGAGGGGTTGATGCAGCAAGGGCCGACTGGCCTGCGCGTTCTGGTCGGTGAGAGCAAGATGACGGCGCAGCGGCGCCCAACTACCTGGCCGGAGACGTTCGGTGTGATCGGCCATTTGCGGTCGGTTTACGCCATGGCGTTGCTGGATCTCCCTGCGGCGGACAACACGCCGACGTGGCGGGCGCTGGGGTGGTCGACGGTACCGGTGTTGGTGACCCGCGCGACCGTAGATGCGTTACAACACACCATGCGGTTGCTGGCGCACCTTCGCGCTGCGGGACTCGATCAGGTCGCGGAGTCGGCGGTGGTGGTGGTCATGACGACCACACACTCCACCGCTCGGGAAGTTCGCGCCGTCGAGCACCTGGCGCGAAAAGCGGCGACGCATCTCGTCCGGGTGCCCTTCGATCCAGTGCTCGCACGCCCTGACCCGCTCGATCCGCGGTCGCTGAGCAAGGCCACGCGGACCGCATTGACCGAGGTCGCCTCAATCGTCGTCGAACACTGCCCCGCTGATCCTGGCCCATCACGCGAGGGGGGTCTGTCGCCCGAGGACGGTGACTTCACACGGGGGAGGAACTAGTTGTGATCGTGCATTGGGTAGCTGCCGTGATGACGGTGCGGATGCCTTCGGTGGTGGCCGCGTTGGCACCGGACCCGAGGCCGACGCCGTCGCCATCTGGGGGCTTCGACTTCGGTCGGATCAGCCCTGACCCGGCGGCAGTGCCGCGTTCGGATCTGTTCTACAAGTTGGCAAACGCCGCGCTGTTCCTCGGCGTGATTTCCGCCGTGGCCGGTCTCGCGGCCGGCGCGATCGCGTTCGGCATCGGACCGATCTTCGGCGCGCACATCATCAGTGATCGAGGCAAATCGATGATGTGGAAGGCCGGGCTCGTGGCGATCGTCGTGGGTTCGGCGACATCGATCATCGGCTTCCTGTTGAGCGAGATTTAGGGGGTGCCCCGCGTGCGGGGAGCAACTTACAAGGCAACCGACGGCGGACGCGTATCAGCCGCAGTCTCTCTGCTTCTCTGCGTGATGGTTGCAGGGGTGGCGGTCTTCGTTGCGGGCCGCGCGAGCGCACCCGAGCGGGGTGCGCCCGGGCAGAGTGCGCCTGAGCGCTACGGCGACCGTCTCGTCCGGGGAGTGCCGGTTGGCTTCGCTGGCACGCCTCGCGGCGCCGGTGACGCGGCGGCGGCGTACGTGGTGGCGGTGCCCGCCGCAGCGGGCCGACCGAACGTCGAGCGGCAGGCGTTGATCGACACGATTGCGGTCGACGGTTCGGGCCCGGCGGTGGCCGAGATGATGGGCGCCGGCTCACCGTCGGCCGACGGTGAGGGAATCTCCCAGACCGTGGCCGCCCGGGTGTGGGTGCCCGACGCGGACGTCGACGCACGGGTGCAGCAGGGCGCCGAGGTCACGGCGCGGTTGCTGCTCTGCGCCCTCAGTGGGTCAGCGACCGATGGCGTGGTCGCCGGCCCGGAGACGGGCTTGGCGGGTGGCTGGTACGTGCAGTCGGTGACGGTGCGGTGGACGCTCGACCGTTGGCGTGTGGTGGCCGCGCAGCGGCCGTTGCCGGTACCTCCGCCTGATCAGCGCGGCACCCGACGCGACGGCGGTCCGCGCGACACTCAACCGCTGCTCGACGTGCTCAGCCGTCGCTCGTGGGTGCCGGGGACGGTCTGATCTCATGTCCTGGGGCAACGCTTGCCGGCGGGGGATCGGCGTGGCGATCAGCGTGCTGGCCTTGGTTGGCGCTCTAGTGCCAGCGCAATCTGCTGCGGCAGCACCCGCCCCGACGCCTGCTCCGTCCGCCCCCGCCAAGCCGTGCCGTGCGCCGTCGTCTAGCGGGCAGTTGTCAGGGCCGCACGAGCAGGCGAGACCGCAGGTGAACTGGTGCCTTCCGTGGGCGGAATGGGAGTCCGGCGACGGGTGGATCACCGACTGCGGTAAGGCCGTCGGCGCTGTAGAGCAGGAACGCTGCGACGCCGTATCGCTCACCCTGCAGTCACCGCCGCCGGCGGACACGGCGTCGGTGCTCGACGATCAGTCTCCGAAAGACGGCGCTTCCCCCGTGAGGTGCGAGCGGTTCGCCGACAGCGCCGCCGAGGACGCGGGCAACGCCGAACGGTGGACCGCCAAGAAAAATCGATGCGAAGCGTTGCGTACGTCGCTGCTGCCGTTCTCGTCGGTCAAGCCCGAGGGCTGCAAGTTCAGTGTGAGCTGCAGAGTCGACGAGAAGGCCAAGGATATCGCTCGGTCCGGGTTCGAAGGCTTGGCCGACATTGCCGTGGCGGGTTTCGCCTGGGCGTTGAGCAAGCTGGCTGAGGTGGTGTTCGAGCAGTCCTCCGCCGTGCCGGACGAGCCGTTCTACGACGTCTACAACGACATCTCCGGCGTACTGATCTTGATGGTGCTGCTCATCTTCCTCATCTCCACGGCGATCAACGGATTGCGCATGAACGGCCCCGGGCCCCTGGCCACCCTCGGCGGGTTGGTGCGCGCGATGTTCGGGATCGCCTTCGCCGGCGGCATCGCCTACATCCTGATGGCCGCGTGGGACGAGGCGACCGTGGCGCTGATCGCCCGCAATCAGGAACGCGACTGGCAGCCGAGCATGTGGGTGGACGCGCTCAACGCGCTCACCGCGGACACCGGCACGATCCTGCTGGCCTTCGTCGTCGCGGTGATCAGCGTGATCGGGCTTGTATTGGTGTTCGTGATGCTGTTGTTCCGCTCCCTGCTGGCCGCCGGGGCAGCGTTGTTCGGGGCGATGGCGATGACCGGTCAGGTGATGGCCGAGACGCGCTCGTGGGGCCGCAAGTGGTTCTGGACCTGCAACGCCCTGGCCAGCTCGAAGTTCTTCATCGCCGCCCTGTGGATCTACGGCACACGCAGCACCTACGAGAGCGACAACGTCCTCAACGTGCTGCGCGGCATGTTCATGATCATCCTGATGGTGCTCGCGCCGTGGATTCTGCTGCGGCTGACGAGCATGTGGGACGGCTACCTGGCCGACGTCGACGCCCGAGGCTTCCTGACCTCCGCTGCCGGCGCGGTCGGCATGGACGCCGCCGCCCGCCGCCTGGCCGATCCGCTCAGCGGTGGAGGCGACAGCGGCGGCGGCCCAGACGCCGCATCTCTGATGCAGGGCAACGCCGACGCGATCCCGACAAACCCCACCAGCGGTGCTGGCCCGCTCGGCACGCGGCCCAGCGCCGTTCCCGAGGCGGTGGAAGCGCTGCAAGGAAGCGGCGACGGCGACCAGGTCGGAAAGCCGAGCGGTGAACCGGGAACTGAAAACGACGGCGGAGAGAACGGTCAAGAAGCTGAGGGGATCGAGCGCGACTCCCGCACCGCTCAACACGATGTGGCGGAGGGACAGCTCACCGCGCCCGGAGACGCCAGCGGACAGCCCGCGCTGCCGGTCACACCGAACGCCATCGGAGAGAAGGCCACCGGCGCGGCAGCCGGCAGCTCGCAGGGCGAGGACGCCCCGCAGGCCACGAGCGGCGGGGGCGCCACCACCCCGACCGGTGCACCTTCTGCCGCCAACTCGCCGTCACCCGCGGCTCCGACGCCAGAGGCGTCCGGGCACAGCCCAGCCGCCGGCTCAGCCGGGCCGTCCAGCTCAGGCCAGCCGTCGCAGGGCGGTGCCGCCTCCGGCGCCGGGGCAGGTCGCGCAGGGGGCGCCGCTGCGGGTGGCGCCGCCGAAGTACCCATCGTCCCGGTCTAGGTGAGGAGTCCAGGTGACCCAGTTCCAGTTTCCGCCGCGGTCCACGCGTGGCTCAATCATGGGCTTCTCGGCAGGGCAGATCGGCACGGCTGTCGCCGGCGTGATCTGCCTAGTCGTCGCCGCGAACCTGCTCGCGACCGGCCGACAGGGTGCTGCCGGTGGCATGCTGCTCGCGGCGCTGCTCCTGCTCACGGTGGGCCTGCTGCGGCTACGCGGGCGGCGTGTCACCGAGTGGGCGCCCATCGTCGCCGGGGCCCTCGCTCAGCGCGCCGCCCGTCAGGACCGCTACCGCGGTGGTGCCTTCGCCGCCACCCCGGGCAGCACGCATCTGCATCTGCCCGGTCCCGCCGCCGGCTACCGCTGGCTGCCGGCGGTGGCCGCCGACGGATTGACCGAGGTGGGGCTACTGCACCACCGCCGCGAGGGCACCGTCACTGCGGCCCTGCTCTGCGCGGGCAGCAACCTGGTCCTGGCCGACACGTCGGTGCAACAGCAGCGTCTAGCCGCGTGGGCGGACGTGCTGAACCTGCTCGGCACCGAGTACGCCGACAGTGGTCTGGCCAGGTGGGCGCTGACGGCCCGCGCAGTTCCGGACTCCGGTAACCGGGCGCAGCGCTACCTGGTGCAAAAAGCGGTCGACACCGACACTCGCGCGTACCGATCGCTGGCGGAACTGACCGCCGCGGCGGCGCCGTCGACGCAGCGCCACGAGGTGTACCTCAGCGTGGTGTTCGACACCAAGAAGCTATCGGCGGAGATCACCGACGCGGGCGGCACCGACGCGGCCATCGCCACCGTCGTCCTCGACAAGCTCGGCGGAGTGCAGGCCGCGGTCGCGGAGGCCGGCGTCGACACCGTCAGCTGGTTGACGCCCAGGGAGTACGCGGCAGTGCTGCGCACCCAGTTCGACCCCGAGGACCAGCCGCACGTGGACATGCGCACCCCGACCACGCCTGGGGTGGCACCGCACATGGCCGGGCCGATTGCCGCGGAGAATATCGGCTGGTCGTCCTACCGCCACGACTCCGGGTTCTCGCAGAGCCTGTGGGTCTACGAGATGCCGCGTCAACCGGTCGCGATGACGTGGATGACCGCCCTGTTCACCCGCACCGTCGGTCGACGCGCGGTCACGGTCATCGCCGAGCCGGTACCCGCGCAGCTCGCCCAGTTGGCGACCCGCCGGGACAAGGTCGCCCGCGCCGGCGACGAGATCACCAAACGCAAGATGCGTCTGGTGCGCACCGCCCGCGAGGACGAGGAGGCCCGCTCGGTGGAGCAGGTCGACCGGGAGCAGGCGGCCGGGCACGTGCGCTACCGCTACGCGATCGTCGTCACTGTCACCGCCGAGAGCGAAGAGCAACTCCGCCATGACGTGCGGGCGATCAAACGGGTGCTGGGCCGCACCGGCTGCCAGGCGGTGGTGCTCTACGGCGAGCAGGATCAGGGCTTCATAGCCGGAGCGCTTCCCCTGGCCCGCGGGCTCAAGCCGATGCGGGGATGGTTCGCGTGAGCCGCGCACGGGTGCAACGAGAAGGATCGCTCGCGCACCGCATCGCACAGTCCGCGGACCGGCGGGACCTCGCGGCGGCGCAGGCCGAACTGGAACGCGAACAGCGCGCTCTGCGCCGGACATCGGAGCGGCTGCTGGGCGCACCGCCGGTTGACGGGCGCGGTGCCCTGGGCCGGGCCGCCGGGCGGGCGTTCTGGCGGCTGCGGCTACCGCCGCTGGTTACCACCAGCGCGCAGCTGTGCAGCGTGTACCCGTTCGTCGCCGACCCCGGCCTCGGGGTGGACGGACCGCTGATCGGTCAGGAGGTGTACTCCCGGACGGGGTTCGTGTTCTCGATGCGGGAGTTGTACCGGGCAGGGCTGCTCAGCGCACCGAACATGGTGGTCACCGGCGAGATCGGCTCGGCGAAGTCGTCGCTGCTCAAGAGCATCGCGTTCCGGGGAATCCCGTTCGGCACCCGATTCTTCGTCGTCGACGTCAAGGGCGAGTACGACGCCCTCGCCGAAGCTGCCGGGATCCGGCCGGTGCGCGTCGGCCCCGGCGCGGGTGTCGTGATGAACCCCCTGGCGGGCATCCGCCGCCAGCCGGGGCAGGCCGAGCCGGAGTGGCTGCAGATCCAGCGGGCCCGCCGGCTGCTGCTGCTCGAAGGGCTCCTCGAGATTCAACTCGGCGGTGCACTCAGCGAGGCAGAGCGCTCGCTGATCGAATATTCCCTCGACGCCGTGACCCACAGCGACGACGGCACCAGCGCCGAACGGCTGGCCACTCCGACCCTGTCGCTGGTCCTCGCGGCGATGGGTGACCCGCAGGCGTGGGCGCACCGCCTCGCCGGGGTGAACTACGACGTCGACCAGTTCGCCGTCGATAGCCGTCGGGTCCGCCTCGCGCTGGAGCGGCTGATCACCGGCGTGCTCGGCGGAATCTTCGACGCACCGACTGCTGCGACGCTGACGGTGGACTTCGAACAGCCGGGGGCGATCCTCGACCTGCGGGCGGTGCGGACCTCCGATCAGATGACGGCGATGGCGATGACCTGCGCCCAGTCGTGGCTGGAGGCGGAACTCACCCGCCCCGACGCCCCACCGAGGGTGTGCCTGTACGACGAGTTCGCGCTGATCACCCGTCACCTCGGCCTGATACGGCGGATGCGCGAGCAGATGAAGCTGGCCAGGGCGCTGGGCACGGAGAACATCCTGGCGTTCCACCGATTTTCGGACTTGGCAGCCAGCGGCAGCGCCGACTCCGAGCAGGTCCGTATCGCCCGGGGCCTCATCGAGGACACCGGTGTGCGGGTCTCCTACCGACAGGCGCCGGGCTCGTTGGACGCCGCCCGCGAATTCTTGGGCACCACCGATGTGGAGACCGATCTGCTGCTGCACCTGCGCCGTGGTGTCGGGTTGTGGAAGGTCGGACTGCGCTCCTACGTCGTCAAGCACCAGCTCTCCAGCGTCGAGCAGGCCATGGTCGACACCGACAGCCGGATGCGCGACAACCCCGAGAACGAACCGCGGGAGCTGACCGACTCCGAGTACGAGGCGCGGGAGTCCGCCGCGGTGGGGCAGGTGCGCTGATGGCCGGCTCGCTGATGTCCCCCGGAAGCCGGCTGCCGCGCCGCGGCATGCCCCGCGCCGACATCCTGGCCCGGCTGGTTCTGCTGGGCATTGCCGTGTTCTGCACGCTGCTGGGCACCTTCACTCTGTGGCTGGCCGGGCAGGTCGGTGGCGTGCTCACCCACGCCGCGTGGCCGGACACCTCGCCGACGGACGCGCCCGGCATTGCCGGGCGGATGATCCTCAACGGCGGCGACCCGGCGGCGGCATGGCCCACCGCGGCCCAGGCGGACCTGCCCCCGACCGCGCTGCTGTACGTGCTGTGGTTCGGCCTGTTCATTGGAGCCTTCGCTGGCCTCGGCATGCCGGCGATCCGGCTCGTACAGCGACGGGTGCAGCGGCGAGGGTTCGCCAGCCGAAAGGACCTCGACCGGGTAGTAACCGCGTCGGCGGTGCTTCGACGCGTCGACATCCTTCGGCCTGGCCTGACCATTCGAGCGACCGACCGCCCCGAGAGCGCGTACGCGAAGGCCCAGCGACGTCAGGACCCGTTGGAGGTGGCGCGGTTCTTGGGGCACCACGCGCTGACCGGGGAGCCGCTGTACCTCGCCAACGAGTACACCGAGCTCCTCGCCGGAGCGGCTCGGTTCGCCAACAAGACGTCGCGCTACATCGTGCCCCGGGTCGCGGACGCCCGAGGGGCAGTGATCTCCACCTCCACCCGCCTCGACGTCGCCGCGGTCACCTACTACCTGCGCGCCGAGGTTGGGCCGACGTGGATCTTCGAACCACAGGGGCAGGTACCTGGACTGCCCCGGCTGCGGTGGTCGCCGATCGAGGGGGCGCACGATCCCGACATCGCGGCGCTGCGCGCGAAGGGCTTCGCCGCCGGTGCCGGCCTCAAGGGTGACGTTGAAAACGGCCAATACTTTCAGGATCAGGCGGCATCGATCATCCGCGGTCTGCTGCACGCCGCCGCTCTTGATGAAAAGGCCACCCTGACCGACGTGGCCAGTTGGGCGGCCAACCCCAGCGACCCGCGGGCCGAGCGGATCCTGCGCCATCACCAGCAGACCGCGTGGGCCGACCGGTTGGCCTTTCACCGCGAGTCCACTGGCCGTGGCCGCGAGAGTATCCAGTCGGTCGTCTTCGGAGCGCTGGATCCGTTCAGCAACGCCCGGATCTTGCGCGCCTGCTCCCCGCCGCGCGGCGAGCAGTTCCAGCCGGAGCAGTGGCTGGATGAGTCCGGCACCCTTTATCTGGTCGGCACCCGCAGCGGGCAGTCGCTGGTCGCGCCGCTGTTCAGCGCGATTGCCGAGGACATCATTTACCGCACCCTGCAACGCTCCTTCGTCGCACCGGGCGGGCGGGTAGAGCCCTGCCTGTACCTGATCGGCGACGAAATCACGAACATCGCGCCGTTGCCGTCGCTGCCCGCACTGGCCTCTGAGGGCGGTGGCGCCGGTATCGCCTTGTCGATTTCTTGCCAGAACACCCACCAATTGGAGGAGCGGTGGGGCCGCGACGGTGGGCAAGCCCTGCGCGACGGTGCGAACGCCCGCTTCGTGATGGGCGGCACGCAGGACGTGGCGGCCCTCAAGGACGCGCAGTCGCTGCTCGGCCAAGTGCAGGAGCTGTCCTCAGCGGCCAGTTGGGGCGGGGGACGCGCCAGCGTGCAGGAGAACGCTCGACGGGAGAACCTGCTCGATCTCGCCGAGTTGCGGACCCTGCCGACCGGCCACGCCCTGGTGTTGCTCGGCAACATGCCTCCGGTCGAGGTCGTGCAACCGGCGTGGTGGGAGCGCCCCGACGCCGATCGGTTCAAGGCCGCGCAGGCCGCGTTCACCGCCCGACTCGAAGGGCGGCGCCGCTGATGACCGACCGCAGGTTCCTGTTCGATGTCCCGGCCGAGGCGTCGGGAGAGCAGCGGGCGATCGCTGAGCTTGCCGAGCTCATCGACTCGCTGCGTGTCAGCGTGGAACGCCTCGCCGAGGCGCACGTCGCGCTCGCTGAGCGCGTCGAGGCGATCGACGGTGACGCGGCATGGGCGCCGGCGGGCCACTGCTGGCGGAACGTGGACGCCGATGCCGCGCGGCAACTGTGGGCGTGGCTGATCGCCTGGACGCGGTGGCTCGTCGACCGCTACGGCCTCGCCCAGGACCTCGGCGCGTGCTGGCCAGCACACCCGGCCCTGGTCGAGGAGCTGACCGCGCTGAGCGTGTCCTGGCACCACGCGTACTCCGGCAAAGCCGACCCGGACGCGCCGCTGCGCTGGCATGAGGCGCTGCACCGGGCCCGGCACCGGTGGCAGGCGTGGGACAGCACCCGCTGTCGGCACGGGCACCACACACCCCGCAGCGCCGACGCCGTCTGGTCCGCGCCGTGGCCCGACGCCGCCGAACAGGCCGTCACCGGCGACATCGAAGCTCGGAAGCGTGCGGTGCCGGCGCGCTCAGAAGGAGGGACGACATGACTCAGCCGGCAGAGGTCACCAACGTCTGGGACTGGCAACGCTTCGAGGCCGCCTTGTTCGGTCTGCGCGAGGGCGTCGACTCGCTCCAGGACTACATCGCCGAGATACACGACACGCGCCACGACCGGCGCGACGACCAACAGGAGGACAGGCAGCAATGGACAGAGTTGGACGAGACGACGCGGCGCGAGACGGAGCTGGACTGGTCCAGCGACGGGCACCTCGACGGGGACTACACCCGCGACGTCGGCGAATGAGTGTCACCGTGCGCACCGCCAGCGCTCCGCTGGCCCGCATCGGCGTCGGCCTGGAGCAGCTGCGCCACGACATCGACGCTCTGGTCGAGGTCGTGGCTGGCCATCCACAAGCCCGCCCGCAGCTCGTGGAGATCCACCACCAGGTGCGCCTGCTGGGACAGCAACTCAACGCCGCGCTTCGGTCACCAGACGAGCAGGTCCCGCCCGAGGAGCAGCAGTGACACCACGTTTCGTCAGGGCGACCATCGCGGGAGCAGCCACCCTGCTGCTCAGCGCGTGTGCCGGGAGCGGTCCCGCTCCGAGCAGTAGCGCACCGACCACCGGCCCCCATTCCGAAGGTGCGGTGCCGGCCGAGACACTGGCTGCGGATCCCGACGGCGTCCTGCGGGCCACGCCAGGCACGGCCGATCCGGCGGCGGTGACAGCCGCGCTGAGGTTCGTGCGGGCCTGGGCCCGCCCTGACCTGCCCGCCGAAAGCTGGCTGGCAGGGGTATCTCCCTACGCCGTTCCCGCCTACGCCGATCTGCTCGCCACGGTGGAGCCGGCCAACGTGCCCGCCACCCGGGTTACTGGCGCGGGCCGGGCGGCGGCGGCCACGGCGCAGCGGGTCGACGTCGATGTCAGCACCGACGCCGGGGTGTTGCGGGTGGTCTGTGTGCGCAGCGACGCCGGGTGGCTGGTGGCCACGCTCGGTGCCCGTGAGGAGGCTGCGGCGCGGTGAACCGCGGATGGATCGGGCTCGGCGCAGCGATCGTGGCCGCGTTGCTGCTGTGTGGGCTGCCCGTGGCGGTGGTGCTCAACACCCCTGCGCCGGCGTCGGCGTGTGCCGCCACCGGCCCCTTGCGCTCAGCCACCGGGGCCGTCGAGGCGGTGGGACGGTGGAACGCCGAACAGGTCGGCAACGCCGCGCAGATCGTTGCCGTGGGGCGGGCGAATGGTGTGCCGGCCCGCGGGTGGGTCATCGCCGTGGCTACGGCCATGGTCGAGTCGAGCCTGCACAACCTGAACGGGGGTGACCGCGACTCCCTCGGGTTGTTCCAACAGCGCCCCAGCCAGGGGTGGGGCACAGCTGCGCAGATCATCGACCCGGTCTACGCCGCCACGAAGTTCTACACGAAGCTGCAGCGCATCGGCCGGTGGGAAAGCCTGCCGCTGACCGTCGCCGCGCAACGCGTTCAGGTCTCCGCGTTCCCCGACCGCTACGGCACGTACGAGCACGCCGCCGAACAGGTCGTCGCCGCCGTCGTCGGTGTCGCGACCATCGCCGACGTGCCCGGGGCCAGCCTCGCCGAGTGTTCGTCAGATCCGGTGACGGTGGCGGCGTCGGGGTGGACGGCGCCGCTGGGTGCTGCGGTGGGTAGCCGCTACGGGCCGCGTGACGGCAAATTCCACGCCGGAGTCGACCTGGGCGCAGCACGTAACACGGTCATCCACGCGGCCAGCGCCGGGCGAGTGGTGTGGGCGGGCTGCGACTCGAGCACCGGCAACTGTGACGTCGACGGCAGCCCCACCACCAAGGGGTGTGGCTGGTACGTCGACCTGGTGCACGCCGATGGGTATGGCACCCGCTACTGCCACATGGTCCGCCGGCCCGACGTCAGCGAGGGCGACACCGTGCAGGCCGGCCAGCCGCTTGGCCTGGTCGGCACCAGCGGCCACTCGTCCGGCCCGCACCTGCACTTCCAAACCCACCAGAGCGTGTGTTCGGGATCGCGGTGCGACCTGGACACCTCCAACTCCACCAACCCGGTCGAGTTCATGCGCCAACGCGGCGCCCCGCTCGGCGAGGAGAGGGGGTGAGGCGCTGGTAGGAGCCGGCAGGTAGGTCATCAGCAACAGCACGGGGGAGAAGACATGTACGACGAGGATGAAGGCATCGAGCGTCCGCGCCGCCCAGCGCCGCAACCGCCGCCGCCGCAGGACCGCGGCGGGCAAGTCGGCCAGCGCCGCAACCGCAAGCCCAACCGGCGCCCGGCGCGGCGCAGGTGGATGCAATGAGCGCCGCCACGGACCGCCGGCCACGTCGAGTCGCGGGCATCTACCGGCCGCCGGTCAACGCCGCTCGGATGCCGCCACCGCGGCCGGGGCCGCTGGCGCAGCTGGTGCGCACCGCCAACACCGTACGCGCTCAGGTGGAACGCGGCGTCCTGCGCGACGAGGGACTGACCTGGACCACCTACGACGTGCTCGTGTTGGTGTGTGCGCGCCGCGCGGTCGAAACCCGCACGGCCGCCGCCGAGGTTGGCATCGCCAAGGCCACCCTGACCAACGCCCTCGTGTCGCTCGTCGACCGGGGCTTGGTACGTCGGGACCTTCAGGAGGATGACCGGCGGCGGGTGGTCCTTCGCCCGACCCAGGCCGGCATGGACCTGGCCCGCCGTGTCCAGGGCCCCGTCGAAGCCGAACAAGCACGCCTGTTCGGTGAGCCTGGCATGCCGTCGGGAGACAGCCTGGCCCGGGTTCTGCGGTCTCTGGCCACCCGCTCTCGTCAGGACGGCGCCACCGACGAGCCGGACGCGACCCGGTGAACGGGCGCATCGGTGTAGCCCGCGGCACCGCCCTGTACGTCGGGGCGGTGCTCGGGCCCGGCGTTCTCGTCCTACCCGCGCTGGCCATGCACGCCGCCGGGCCGGCGTCGCTGCTGGCCTGGGCCGCCATGCTGGCGGTGTCGGTGCCGATCGCGGCGGCGTTCGCCGCCCTCGGCATGCGATATCCCGACGCGGGCGGGGTGGCGACGTTCGCCCGGCGGGCGTTCGGACCAGCAGCGGGCACCGTCGTCGGTTGGTGGTTCTACGCGGCAGTGCCGCTCGGCATGGTCGCCGGGGCACTGGCCGGCGGCCGGTACGCCGCCACGGCCCTGGGCTGGGGACCTACTGCGGCTGGGTGGGTCGCCGCTGGTGTCCTGGGGTTGGCATACGTGATGAACCTATTCGGGTTGCACGTGTCCGGCCGTGTGCACCTCGCGCTCACCGGCGGGCTTTTCGCGCTACTCGCGACGGTCGTCGCCGTGGCGCTGCCACATGTCGCAGCCAGCCGGTTCGAACCATTCGCCCCGCAGGGCCTCGCCGGAATCGGCAGCGCCGCCGCAGTGCTGTTCGTCGCCGTATGCGGCTGGGAAGCTGCAGCCAACCTGGCGGGAGAGTTCACGCGCCCCCGCCAGCAGTTGCCGGTCGTCGCCGCCGCGAGCCTGAGCATCATCGCCCTGCTCTACGCCGGTCTCGCGATCTGCACCGTCGGTGTCCTCGGCGCTGCTGGTGGAGATACCGAGGTGCCCCTGATCCTGTTGCTCGATCCCGCCGCCGGGCCGGGCGCGATGGCGGTCACCGCGCTGTGCGCGCTGCTGTTGACCTTCGGCGCGATTTTCACCTTCATTGCCGCCGCGGCGCGCGCCGGTGCGGCGCTCGGCCGCGACGGCGCACTACCCGAGTGGTTTGCCGCCAATGGTGTCGCCGGGGTGCCCAGGCGCAGCCTCGCCGTGCAAGCGAGCGCCGCGGCGGCGGTCGGAGCCGCAGCGCTGGGGGCACCAGCGCTGGTTGACGTCGACCTGCTGATGCGCGCGTTCTCGGTGCTCGTGGCATCGGTCACCCTGCTGGGAATCGCCGCCGCCGTAAAGCTGCTCTCATCTGCGGTGATTCGCACAGGCGCAGCCGCCGCAGCGGTCGTCGTCGGCGCGGTCGCAGCGTTCGGTGGGCGTCTGGTGATCCTCCCGGTAATCGTTGCCACTGCTGCATGGGCCTGGCACCGGCGCCACCCTCGACCACCCGCACCACCGGTCCCTGCCACACCGACAACGCCCGCCGTCCGGGAGACGCCCGCGCGGATCCAGGCGCTAGCCGGAAACTCCCGGCAGCTACACGATCGCCTCGCCTCAGGCGCACCCAACGCTGCGCCTATCCGAAGCCGCCCGCGCGTCCGGCGGTCTTGACCGGCGGCGGTCGCCGGCACTTCCCGGGCCCCGCGCTGGGCCCGCACGGCATCGTCCTGCCGGGCGCGAGCATCGGCGCGGCTCCCGCGCCCAGTGTCACCTGGTCCATGCTCATCACACGATCATGGAACAGG
>NZ_JBEZGJ010000033.1:0-49142 GCF_040649965.1 Micromonospora sp. NPDC048843 | reverse complement strand
AGGTGCAGGGCGCGTCCACGGCTGACGGTGGGAACGTGGTGCAGTACGCCGACTGGGGTGGCACCAACCAGCAGTGGCAACTCGTCCAGGTGGGCGGCAGTAACCCGCCGCCGTCGGGTGGTAGCGGGTGCGGCAAGGCGCCGACGCTGGCCAGCGGCACGCACACGATCCAGAGCAACGGCAAGAGCCGGACCTTCATCCTGAGGGTGCCCGCCAACTACAACAACAGCAACCCCTACCGGCTGATCTTCGCCTTCCACTGGCGGGGCGGCACCATGCAGGAGATCTCCTCCGGCGGCACCAGCGGGACCCCGTGGTCCTACTACGGGCAGCAGGAGCAGTCGAACAACAGCGCGATCCTGGTGGCGCCCCAGGGATTCGGCAACGGCTGGGGCAACTCCGGCGGTGAGGACATCGTCTTCGTCGACGACATGATCAGCCGGATCGAGAGCAGCCTCTGCGTCAACCCGAGGCAGCGGTTCGCGCTCGGCTTCAGCTGGGGTGGCGGCATGAGCTACGCCGTCGCCTGTGCGCGGGCCAACGTCTTCCGCGCCGTCGCCGTCATCTCCGGTGGGCAGATCAGCGGCTGCAGTGGCGGTACGCAGCCCATCGCGTACTTCGGGCTGCACGGCATCTCGGACAATGTCCTGGGCATCTCGGGTGGCCGGGCGTTGCGCGACACGTTCGTCCGGAACAACGGCTGCACCGCGCAGAGCCCGCGCGAGCCGGCGGCCGGCAGCCGCACGCACGTCACGACCACGTACTCGGGTTGCCGGTCCGGTTACCCGGTGCAGTGGGCCGCGTACGACAACGGCCACATGCCCGGCCCGGTGGACGGCACCTACGCCGAGAGCGGCATCACCACCTGGACCAAGGGTGAGATCTGGAGGTTCTTCGCCCAGTTCTCGTGACTCTTGTCGGCCACAGCTGGCGGCGCCTGCTCCCGTACCTCGGGGGCGGGCGCCGTCCGTTGCCCGCGATGATCAGCGTTCGAGGCGGACCGGGCTCCCCGAGCCACTGCGACGGACCAACCAGGCCTCGGTGATGTGGGTGAACATCGCCTCGGCGGCGCCGTTGGGGTCGTGGGCCGCGATGCGTTCGTAGATGCGTCGGTGGCCCTGATTGGACGCCACGCACAACGCCCGTTCGGTCCGGCCCATGTACCGGGCGGTGTTGATGACCTGGCTCTCCAGCGCGCGTACGACGCCGCGGGCGATCCGGTTCCCGGATGCCTGCATGATCGTGTCGTGGAAGGCCCGGTCGTGGTCGTGGTAGGTCACGTGGTCGTCGACGAGTTCGTCCATCCGGTCCACCATGGCCCGCAGTCGATCGACTGTCCCGCTGTCGGCGAGGCGGGCGGCGACGTTCGCCATGTCGGATTCCAGCACCCGCCGGGTGACGACCAGGTCGTCGAGTATGGCGAGGCTGTCGTCCACGGCGATGGTGGCCGCGAGGACGAGCTCGTCGAGCATGTCCCAGTGTGACGGTGGGGTGACCATGGTGCCGGCGCCCTGACGGACCTGCACCAGCCCCTTCTCCTGAAGGATCTTCACTGCTTCCCGGACGACGGTCCGGCTCACGCCGAAGGTCTCGCAGAGGATCGGTTCGGGAGGCAGGGACGACCCGGACGGGTGTACGCCGCGGACGATGCGCTCCACCAGCTCGGCGGTGACCGCCCTGGCGAGGTTGGTCGGCCGACGCACCCACGCCGGGGTAGCCGGGCTGTTCAGGGCTGTCTCCTGCGGTGGCGTCATGTCCCCCTCCGAATGGCTCGCCGTGGCACGACGTCTGGGTCAGTGTACGGCCGACTGTTGACGTCACACGTCATACGAGTTACCTTCCGGTCAACATTTGGCTCGCGGGACACCCGCCGGCCACCCCCCATATAGAGGTGACAATCGATGAGACAGCGCGCAATATGGTCGGCCGTCCTCGTTGTGGGCCTGGCCCTGGCCGGTTGTGGAAGTGCTAGCGATTCGGGCAAGTCAACCAGCTCGGACGGCAAGTTGGTCGTGTGGGACTGGAAGTCCGGCGAGCCGTTCGCCAAATCCTATCTGGAGAAGGCCAAGGCCGACTTCAAGAAGAAGCACGCCGACGTCGAGGTCGAGTTCGTCGCGCAGCCCTTCGACCAGTACTACACCCTGCTCGGTGCGGCGATCCAGTCCGGCAAGGGCCCGGACGTCATGCTGTTCAACGGTGGTGGCCAGATCCGCGACCGGGTGGACGCGCTGGTGCCCCTCGACGACTACGTGGCCGAGGACAAGCAGCGGTTGGCCGGCTGGGAGGCGTTCGCCAAGGACGGCAAGACCTACGCCTCCCCGGTGACGCTCCAGGGCTACCCCATCTACTACAACAAGGAGATCTACCGGAAGGCGAACCTCGACCCGGCGAGCCCGGCCACCACGTGGGACAAGTTCGTCGCCGACTGCGCCGCCATCGCCAAGGCCGGCGCCAAGTGCTTCGCCCTCGGCAACAAGGAGGGCGTCGGCATCCAGTTCTGGCTCTCCAGCCTGGGCTCGACCACCCTCACCGCCGCGGAGTACGACGCCTGGATCGCCGGCAAGCGCGACTGGAACTCGCCCAACGTCAAGCGGATCTTCCAGACCTGGAAGGAGGCCGGCGACAAGAAGATGAACAGCGACGGGGCCAACTCGACCGCCATGTTCAACGACTCGTTCGCGCTCTTCCAGTCCGGCAAGGCCGCCCACGTCATGGGTCTGATGTCGGACGTGGGGCACTGGCAGGACTTCAACGAGTTCCTCACCCCGGAGAAGCTCGGCGTCATGAAGGCCCCGGTCGTCACCGCCGGCACGACCCCGACCCTCCCGTACGACGGTGGCATCGGCTACGCGGTCGCCAAGTGGACGAAGGACCCGAAGGTGGCGGCCGACCTGGTGCGCGCCCTGAGCTCGGCCGACGCGTTGAAGGCCTTCTACGCCGACGCCGGCGCGATCGCCGCCGACACCACCATCGACGTGTCGCAGGCCGGGCCGGCCGTCGGCACGCTCGTCAGCGAGCTGAAGAGTGGCAAGCCCGCTCTGCACGTGGCGCTCTCCTCGAAGACGCTGGACCTGATGGGGCGCCTCTCTCAGCAGCTGCTCAGCGGGTCGATCACCGTCGACGAGGTGGTGAAGCAGTTGGCCGCTTCCGACCAGGCGGGCTGACCTCGTGCCGATGGGAAACACGCAACCGTCGGTCCGTCCGGCTTCGGCCGGACGGGCCGGCGGGGCGGCGGTCACCCCCGCCGCGCATCGGAGTGGCGCACGACCCCGTCGCACCCGTGGTGGCCTGAGGGCCGAGCGATACGCCCCCTACATCCTGGTCCTCCCGGCCGTCCTGATCATCGTGCTGCTGCGGCTCTACCCGCTGCTCCTCGGCGTCAACTTCTCCTTCACCGGCGACGGTGAGCAGAACGGGACGGCTGTCGGTTTCGGCAACTACCGTGAGCTCTTCGCCGACCCGTTGTTCCAGACCGCGCTGAAGAACGTCGGCCTGCTGGTGCTTCTGCTGCCGGTGGCGGTGGCGATCCCCGGTCTGCTCGCGACGTTCATCTACCTTCGGGTGCCGGGCCACCGCTTCTACCGCAGCGTCTACTTCTTCCCGGCGGTGCTGTCGCCGGTCATCGTCGGTGCGATCTTCAACCTGTTGCTCGCCTTTGACGGCCCACTCAACGCCGTGCTCGGGTCGTTCGGTGTCGGTCCGGTGGACTGGCTCGGTGACCCGGACATCGCGATGTTCATGGTGGTGGGCGTGCATATCTGGGCCACCTTCGGGATGGCCCTGGTGGTGTTTCTCGCCGGCTTCGCCACGCTGGACGCCGCGCTCCTGGACGCCGCCCGGGTGGACGGGGCGACGCTCCGCCAGGTCGTCTGGCACGTGATCATCCCGGCTCTCTCGCGCACCATCCAGTTCGTCTTCGTGACCACGATGATCGGGATGCTGACCTCGATGTTCGGCCTCCTCTACATCATGACCAGTGGCGGGCCGGAAGGGTCGACGTACCTGCCGGAGTTCTACATCTGGAAGCAGCAGGGCCAGATGAACCGTCCGGCTCTCGCGTCGGCAGCCTCGACGATCCTCTTCATGATCATGCTTGTCGTGGGGCTTCTCCAGATCAAGCTGCTCGAACGATCCGGAAAGGAGGACTGATGTCTCGCCTCCGCCTGGGACGGTGGCTGGTCGCCATCCCCATGTCGCTGCTCGCCCTGGCGACGATCTACCCCCTGCTGTTCACCGCCAACGTCGCGATGAAGACCCGGCGTGACTACATCCTCGACCGGTTCGGCCTGACCGACGCCCTGCGCTTCGAGAACATCAGCACGGCGTGGAACAGCGTCGGCATGGGCCGTTACTTCGTCAACTCGCTGTTCGTGGTGACGGTGTCGGTGCTCCTGCTGCTGCTGTTCGGGTCGATGGCCGGCTTCGCCCTGAGCCAACTGCGGTTCCGTGGCTCGTCGGCGTTGTTCCTGGGTTGCCTCGCGGGGCTCTTCATCCCGTTCCAGGTGATCATGGTGCCGCTCGCCCGGATCATGGCGGACACCGCGCTCATCGACACGTACCCGGGCCTGATCCTGGTCTACGTGGCCCAGTTCCTGCCCTTCACGGTCTTTCTCATGACGAGCTACTACAAGGGCATTCCGCCGGAGATCGTCGACGCCGCACGGATCGACGGCAGCACCGTGTACGGCGTGTACCGCCGGATCATGCTGCCGCTGGGCACCCCGGCGCTGCTGTCGGTCGGCATCCTCAATGCCCTGTTCTGCTGGAACGACGTTCTCATGGCGCTGGTGATGATGCCCTCGGCCGATCACCGGACGCTCATGATCGGGGTGACCTCGCTGCGCGGGCAGTACTCCGACAACATCCCCACCTTCGCCTCAGGGGTGCTGATCGCCGCGATACCCGTCCTGTTGGTCTACCTGTTCCTCCAGCGCCAAATTGCCGACGGCGTGGCCGCCGGTTCCACGAAGGGTTGACATGCGGATCACGGGATATCGGACGCTCTCCACGGTCCAGGAATGGGGCCGACCAGTCGGCGACGCCAACGGTGTGTTCGCCGACGGGGTGGTCCCGGTCTCGATCGTCATCGTCGACACCGACGAGGGCATCTCGGGAGTCGGCCTCGGGCCGCACGTCGAGATCGAGCGGATCTTCCCAGCCATCGAGGGTGAAGACCCCCGGGCCGTGACGTCCCTGTACGACCGCATGTTGCGGCACACCTTCAAGGCTGGCCACGCGGGGCCGGTGTTCGGCACCATCGGCGCTCTGGACACCGCGCTGTGGGACATCAAGGCGCAGGCCGCAGGCGAGCCGCTGTGGCGGCTGCTGGGCGGACGGGACCGGCGGGTCACCGCCTACGCGTCCGGGCTGGACATCGGGCTCACCGACGACGAACTCGTCGCGGAGTACGAGGTCTACGCCAGCCACGGCCTGCGAGCTGCCAAGCTCAAGGGCGGCCTCGACATCGAGCGGGATCGGCACCGCCTGAGCCTGGTCAAGGAGGTCCTGACCGAGGCCGGGCACGGTCGACGGCCGGGCCTGATGCTCGACGTCAACGAGGCGTGGACCCGCAAGCAGGCGGTCCGGCATGTCTGCGAACTGGAACGCACCCTGGATCTGATCTGGATCGAGGAGCCGGTCCGGCGCTGGGACGCCGAGGGTCTCGCAGCGGTCAGCCGAGGCGTGTCCGCGTCGGTCGCCACCGGTGAGAACCTCACCGGGCTCGAACAGTACCGTCCGCTGATCGCCGCCGGCGCGGTCGACATCGTCCAGATGGCGGCTGTCTGGGGGGTCACCCACTTCCTGCGGGCGTCCGCACTGGCCCACGCCCACGATCTGCCGGTCAGCCCGATCGGCAACAGCCCGGTCGGGCTGCTGCACGCCGCGACCTCGGTGCCGAACCACCTGACCAGCGAGTTGCAGGACCTGCACTCACCCGTTGGTGTCTCCATCGACCTGCACGTCGAGGATGGCGCCTTCATCCTCGGCAACTCACCCGGGCTCGGGGTCCGGGTGGACGAGGAGCGGATCCGGGCGGTCAACCGCCGTCCGCAGGCGCAGACGGCCGACAGCCCGAACGTCCGGCCGGAGCGGGCCGGACGACGGCTGCTGGCCGGGGTCGACGGGGTGATCCCCACCCGCCAGGTGCCTGTCGTGTCGCTGAACTCCCACAACGAGGTGTCGCCGACCGTTCGGCACTGAGCTGACAACCAGAACAGGTAAGGCGTGGGTGCATCGCGACGGCGGTGCACCCACGACCATGCCCGGTCGGCACGACCGACGTACCGACCGTCGAGACGGAGGAACGATGAAGGCAGTCGTCTACCGGGGAGCGCGACACCTCGGAATCGAGAACCGCGACCCGGAGCCACCAGGCCCCGGCCAGGTACGGATCGAGGTGGCGTACACCGGCATCTGCGGTACGGATCTGCACATCTACCACGGCGACATGGACGCCCGGGTTGGTGACTCCGCGATCATCGGGCACGAGATGTCCGGGCGGATCGCGGCCATCGGCGAGGGCGTGACCGGCTGGAACATCGGTCAGGCCGTCACCGTGATGCCGACCCGGCCCTGCGGGCGCTGCGCCGCCTGCCAGCGGGGCAACTCCCACGTCTGCCACGCGATGAACTTCCTGGGCATCGACTCACCGGGTGCCATGCAGTCCTCCTGGACCGTTCCGGTGGAGCTGGTTCTGCCGCTTCCGGAGGAGTTGCCCCTCGACCACGCGGCGCTCGTCGAGCCGGTGGCGGTCGCCGTGCACGACGTCCGCCGGGGCAACGTGACCGCCGACGACCAGGTGGTAGTGGTCGGTGGTGGGCCGGTGGGCGTCCTCATCGCCACCGTCGCGCGGGGCCGTGGCGCGCGGGTGCTCCTCGTCGAGCCGGACCCGTTCCGACGCGAGGTGGCGGAGGGCATCGGGATCGAGGCCGTCGACCCGCGAGCGACCGACGTCGTGGCGCTGGTCAACGACCGTACCGATGGCGCGGGCGCCGACATCGCCTTCGAGGTGTCCGGCTCACCGGCCGGTGTCACCACGGCTGTCGATGTCCTCACCACTCGCGGGCGGCTGGTCATGGTGGCGATCCATCCTCAGCCCCGCGAGGTCAACCTGCACCGGTTCTTCTGGCGTGAGCTGGAGCTCCTGGGTGCCCGGCTGTATCAGCGCGACGACATGGTGGAGGCGATCCGGTTGGTAGCCTCGGGTGCCATCCCGGCACGTCAGTTGATCTCCCGGGTCGAGCCGGTCGAGGCGGCCAGCGCGGCCTTCGAGGCGCTGGAGGGTGGCGGCGTGATGAAGGTGCTGCTCGATGTGCGGGAGGTCAACCAGTGACGGCGTTGTTCGACCTGTCCGGCCAGACCGCTGTCGTGACCGGGGCGCGGCGCGGTATCGGCCTCGCCATGGCCGAGGCGCTGGCCCTGGCCGGCGCCGACATCGTGGGCGTCTCCGCCCAGCTCGAAGCGGAGGGCAGCGAGGTCGAACGCCGGGTGCGCGCCACCGGCCGCCGGTTCACAGCGCTGCGGGCGGACCTCGGTGACCGGGCGGCCGTGCACCGGTTGGCCAGCGACATCACCGCTCTCGGGCCGGTCGACATCCTGGTGAACAACGGCGGCACGATCGCCCGGACCCCGGCCGCGGAGCACCCGGACGAGATGTGGGACCACGTGATCGAGGTGAACCTCAGCAGCCAGTTCATCCTCAGCCGGGAGATTGGCCGGACGATGGTCGAGCGCGGCCGAGGGAAGATCATCTTCACAGCGTCGCTGTTGAGTTTCCAGGGCGGGATCACCGTCCCCGGTTACGCCGCGTCGAAGTCGGGTGTGGCCGGCCTCACCAAGGCGCTCGCGAACGAGTGGGCTGCCCACGGGGTGAACGTCAACGCCATCGCGCCCGGCTACATCGCCACCGACAACACCCAGGCGCTGCGCGACGACCCCGACCGCAACCAGGCGATCCTCGGCCGGATCCCGGCCGGACGGTGGGGCCGGGCCGACGATCTCGGCGGCGCAACGGTGTTCCTGGCGTCGACCGCGTCGGACTACGTCAACGGCGTCGTGCTGCCCGTCGACGGCGGCTGGCTGGGCCGATGACTGGCGCACAGGAGCCCGGGCGCACCGGGATCGTCGACGCGCACCACCACCTCTGGGTCCGCGCCCGGCACCCGCAGCCGTGGATCGACCCGGTGACCATGGCCGCCATCGACGCCGACTTCGAACCCGCCGATCTCGCGCCGCTGGCCCGGGCGGCCGGGGTCACCGCGACAGTGGTGGTGCAGTCCATCGCCTCCGACACGGAGACGGTCGACCTGCTGGGAGTGGCGGCCGAGGACACAGTCGTCAGTGGGGTCGTCGGCTGGGTGGACCTGACCGCCGCCGACGTCGCGGAGCGCCTCGACGCTCTGCGGGCAGCCCGAGGTGGGGAACGCCTCGTCGGCATCCGCCACCTCGTGCAGTCCGAGAGCGACCCGGCGTACCTGGACCGTCCCGACGTCCGTCGGGGGATCGCGGCGGTGGGTGCCGCCGGCCTCGTCTTCGACCTGTTGGTACGCCAACACCAGCTCCCCATGGCCGCGCGTCTCACGCGCGATCTGCCCGAGGTGGACTTCGTCCTCGACCACCTGGGCAAGCCGGCACTCGGCAGTCCGGAGATGGCCGAGTGGGGCCGGGACCTGCGGTCGTTGGCGGCCTCGCCCAACACCACAGCGAAGCTCTCCGGGCTGGTGACCGAGGTGCCGCTCCCGCACTGGACGCCGGCCGACCTCCGACAGGCCGTCGAGGACGCCCTCGACGCGTTCGGGCCGGACCGATTGATGTTCGGCTCGGACTGGCCGGTCTGTCTGCTCGCCAGTTCGTACCAGCGGTGGGTCGACACCCTGGCGGAGCTGCTGAAGGGCCAGGACGGGGCCGACCAGGCGTCGGTCTGGGGCGGGACGGCACGCCGCGTCTACGGGCTGGGGCCGTCATGATGGCGCGCGCACTGCCGCGCCGCCCGCAGCTACGGCTCACCGAGCTGGGCTTCGGCGCGGCGCAGGCGGGCAACCTGTACCGGACGACGACGGACGAGGAGTTCGCCTCGGCGGTCGACGCCGCGTGGGAGGCGGGCGTCAGGTACTTCGACACCGCGCCGCACTACGGTCTCGGGCTGTCCGAGCGCCGCCTCGGTGCCGCGCTGCGCCAACGGCCGCGCGACGAGTACGTGGTGTCGACGAAGGTCGGGCGACTCCTGGTGCCCTCGCCCCAGGACGCGCACCTGCGGGACTCCGACGGGTTCGACGTGGCAGCGACCCACCGGCGGGTGTGGGACTTCAGCCGCGACGGCGTGCTCCGCTCCATCGAGGCCAGCCTGGAGCGGACCGGGCTGGACCGGATCGACGTCGTCTACCTGCACGACCCGGACGACCACTGGGAGCAGGCCGCGCACGAGGCCGTACCCGCCCTGATCGACCTGCGGGACGAGGGCGTCGTGGGCGCCATCGGCGCCGGCATGAACCAGTCGGCGATGCTGGCGCGGTTCGTCCGGGAGACCGACGTCGACGTGATGATGTGCGCCGGGCGGTACACCCTGCTCGAACAGGGCGCGGCAGCCGACCTGCTGCCGGCCGCCGAGAACCGGGGGGTGGGCGTGGTCATCGCTGGCGTCTACAACTCGGGGCTGCTCTCGCGGGACCGGCCGCCGGCCGACGCCGTCTACAACTACCAGCAGGCCCCGGAGGCGCTGATCGAGCGGGCGCGGCGGATCGCCACTGTCTGCGAGACGTACGGTGTGACCCTGCCGCAGGCGGCCCTCGCCTTCGTCCGCAGGCACCCGGCCGTGGTGTCGACGGTGGTCGGCGTCCGCAACGAGGCGCAGGCGGTCGAGACGGTGCGACGGTCCGGGATCGTCGTACCCGAGGAACTGTGGGACGACCTGGCCGCGGCCGGGCTGCTCGCCGCCCCGCCCGGTCGGCCTGCCTGACCGACGACGACGTCCCGGCCGGGACCGGTTCCGTTACTCGGACACCGGTCCCGACCGGGACGTCATCTGTTACCGCGACAGCCGTGGGGTCACACTGCGGTGAACCGCCACTGCTGGTTGGCGGCGCTGTGGCAGGTCCACTGCAACAGTCGGGCGCCGTCGGTGGTGGCAGCACCGTTGACGTCCACGCAGAGGCCGCTCAGCACACTCTTCACCGTGTACACGCCGGAGGTTCCAGTCGCGGTGGCGGTGAACTTCTGCTGGTTGCCGTTGTTGCAGGTGGCCTGCTGGAGGAAGGCACCCGCCGCGGTCGAACTGCCGACCACCTCGACGCACTTGCCGCTGTGCACCGCCTTCAGGTAGAGCGCGCCGTTACCGGCGTCGACGGCCTGCCACCTCTGGTTGTTGGCACCGGTGTTCGCCCACTGGGTGATCTGGGCGCCGTCGGCGGTGGAGACACCGCTGACGTCCATCAGCTTGTTGCTGTGCTGCGCCGTGACCGTGTAGGTCTTGCCCGCCAGGCCACCGCCGGTACCGGTGCCGGGTGTCCCGACGCCGTTCCCGCCGAAGGTGTGCGAGTCCAGATCGAACGAGTTGCTGCTGTTCTTGAACACCATGTAGAGCGTCTGTGTCCCGCTGAGCGCGGCGACGC
The DNA here is from genome assembly GCF_040649965.1 of Micromonospora sp. NPDC048843. Taxonomy (NCBI): domain Bacteria; kingdom Bacillati; phylum Actinomycetota; class Actinomycetes; order Micromonosporales; family Micromonosporaceae; genus Micromonospora; species Micromonospora sp. NPDC048843. Next base: position 38,535 of record NZ_JBEZGJ010000033.1, on the reverse strand, counting down.
TCACCGGAGTCGTTGACTGGTAGTTGTCCCAGCCGCCCGTATTGGGCACCGTGGTGGTGGCCAGCAGGGTGCCGGTCGGCGAGCCGGCGCGCAGCTCGATCGAACCGCCGCCGGAAGGCGACGACACCCGGTAGCTGACCGTCGAGATGCCCGACAGGTTCATCGGGCTGAACGCGATCCAGTCGTTGGTGGAGATGTCACCGATGCGCTTGGTGCTCTCCGCGGCGGCCTGGTCGACGACCCGGATGCCGGACTGGCTGCTGAAGTACTCGGACTGCTTGTGCTTCGGTTGCAGGATCGCCTGCGCGGTGCCGGTGAGCGGGGACCCGCCTCCCGAGCCGCCGTTGTCGGTGTACCGCGCGTTCAGCACGTAGAACAGGTTGGCGCCATCCGGGTGACCGCCGAGCAGGTCGGTGGAGATGGTGCCCGAGCAGCCCGGGTACTCCGTGGTCTCGTGCGCGTGGTCGTCGTGACCCAGCGCCGGATTGAGGATGACCTTCGAACAGTCGACAGTGCCGCCGTCCGGATCGGTCACGGTGATCTGGTACGACACCTTGTCGCCGAAGGTCAGCATGCCTCCGTTGCCCGGTGTGGTGATGGTGACCACCGGGGCGCTGTTGCCGACGGTGATCGGGACGTTGGCGAAGCCGGTCTTGCCGGTGCTGTCGGTGACCTTCAACTGGGCCGTGTAGTTGCCGTTGGAGGTGTACGTCTTCGACGGGTTGGCCGTCGTCGAGGTGGTGCCGTCGCCGAACGTCCACAGGTAGCTCAGCGTGTTGCCGTCCGGGTCGGACGTGCCCGCGCTGCTGAACTGGACGGTCAGCGGCGAGGAGCCGCTGGTGGGTGTGCCGGTGGCCTTGACGATCGGTGACCGGCCGCCCTGGATGTAGTCGATCCGGTAGAGCCCGGAGTCGCTGTTGCCGCCACCGAAGTTGGTGCCCCACTCCAGCAGGTAGAGCGAGCCGTCCTTGCCGAACTCCATGTCCATCGGCTTGTTGAACCCACCGCTGGGCAGGAACGGGTTGGTGCGGGTCACCGCCGTGGAGGAGTCGAAGTGCACCTCCTTGATGTAGTTGCGCGACCACTCGTAGAAGAAGTGCACGCCGTCGTAGTAGGGCGGGAACTTCGTCTGGGACGGGTTCGACGCGTCGTACCGGTAGACCGGGCCGCCCATCGGGGCGGAGCCGCCGGAGCCCAGCTCCGGGAAGGTCGTCGAGGTGGGGTAGCCGTACCAGATGTTCGGCATGACGACCGGCTTCAGACTGGTCAGGCCGGTGTTGTTCGGCGAGTTGTTGACAGGCGCCGAGCAGTTGAACTTCGAGCCGACGGCGCCGGTGTCCGGGTTGAACGGCGCGTAGGGCTGGTTGTTGCCGTGGCAGAACGGCCAGCCGTAGTTGCCGGGCGTCTTGATCACGTTGAGCTCGACCAGGCCCTCGGGGCCGCGGTTGGTGGTGGGCGGGTTGCGGTCCGGTCCGTAGTCGGCCAGGTAGACCCAGCCGGTGGCCGCGTCGATCGAGAACCGGAACGGGTTGCGGAAGCCCATGGCGTAGATTTCCGGCTTGGTCTGCGCCGTGCCCTGGGGGTAGAGGTTGCCGCTCGGGATGGTGTAACTACCACTGGCCCCGGGACGGATACGCAGCAGCTTGCCGCGCAGGTCGTTGGTGTTGCCAGCGGTCCGGGCGGCGTCCAGGTTGGACTTGCCCGAGCGCCAGTCCAGCGGGGCGTAGCCCTGCCAGTTGGGGTCGAGGTTCGGCGGCGTGTCGTCGCCGGTGCCGATGTAGAGGTTTCCGTCCGGGCCGAACTCGATGTAACCGCCGGTGTGGCCGGGCTCCGGGAACGTCCGGTCGCGGTAAGCCGGGATGTCGATGATCGTCACCCCGCTGGACGTGTTCAGCGTGTCGCCGCTCATCGTGAAGCGGGAGACCCGGTTGACGTCGGTCGAGCTGCTCGCCGGCGAGTGGTAGAGGTACACGTACCCGTTGGTGGCGAAGTTGGGGTCCAGCGCCATGCCGGTGAGGCCGTCCTCACCGCCGGTGTAGACGCTCAGCGTGCCGGCGGTCACCGTGCTGTTCGTGGAGGGCTTGAAGATCTTCAGCTGCCCGCCGCGCTGGGCGTAGAACACGCGCCCGTCCGGGGCCACGGCCATCGCCATCGGGTCGACCGTGTTGTCGTCCAGGGTGCGCTTCTCGAAGTTGCCCCAGACGGTGCCGCCGCAGTCGCCGGCAGCGTTCCCGGCGGCCCACTTGATGCCACCGAGGACGTGGTTCTGGAAGTTCGTCTCGCTGTAGGAGGCGATCGCGTGGCCCATCGCGGTGGCCCACACCCGCCCGCCGCCGGTGTCCCGACACCAGGAGATCGGGTGGTCCGGGCCCATCGCCCGGGATCCCGGGTTGTAGGTGCGCTCGTCGGCGGTCACCAGGACGTGCACCTTGCCGCGCGGGTTGGCGTCGAAGTTGTACCACTCCTCGCTGCGGGTCCACCGATCCGGCAGGCTGGCCGTCGACGGGTGCTTCTTGTCGGCGACGATGGCGGTGCCCTGCAGCACGCCGGGGGAGTGCTCGGGCATGTGGGCGCCGCCGTTGATGGTGTTGTCCCACCACGGGTACTCGGACTCGATGCCCATGTCGGTGGCGTTGTGGACCGCCACGATGCCCTTGCCGCTGGCGAGGTAGCCCTCCACCGCCTGGCGTTGGGCGGCCGAGGTCCAGACCATGCCGGAGGTCTGGAGCATCACGATCACGTCGAAGGTCGCCAGGTTGGCGGCGGTGAAGACGCTCGAGTCTTCGGTCGCCACCACCTCGAAGTTGTTCGCGGCGGCCTGCTGCTGGACCATGGCGATCGCGGCGGGGATCGAGTCGTGCCGGTAGCCGGTGGTCTTGCTGAACACCAGGGCGCGGAAGGCCGGGGCGGCCGACGCGGGTGGAGCGAGTCCGAGCGCCAGTAACAGACCGGCGATCACTGAGATGAGCAATGTGTTACGACGCATGCCGTCTCCTAGTTGGGCGGGCGTTGGGATTGCGGACACGGGTCCTACGACGCGTCAGGTTGACCTGGACACGCGAGGGACACGGGCGCGCTGGTCTGTCCTCATGCCGTTCGCCGCAACGGCAGTCAGACCTGCGGGACGTCACACAGCGTGATGGTGGCTGTGGTTCTCGTCCCGTGGTCCACGAGGTCAGGATGAGCTAGAGATCGAAGACTGTCAATGCACGAAGTAACGTCCGACGTCCTGCCCGGTGGACGGCGGTCGCGCTCGGCCCCCTTGACGCGGCACCGCCTGCCGATCGCGACCCGGCCTGGCGGTCGGGCTTGATCGAGGATTGCGGACCCGCATCCAAACATCTATCTTCATACGTGTGATGTTTCGCCGGTGTCAAGGAAATGTTTGCAACGCAAGAACGTAAGTCCTCGTTGTTGGCACGAAAGCTTGTTGTTCGGCGCCTCGAAGCCGCCGTAGTGTGGCATTTAATCATGTCGATGACTACTGTCTGTGAGGGCTTTCGGGATGTCAGATCCGCCGCCGACGCCACTTCTCACCCTTCGGGGCATCGGCAAGTCCTTCCTCGGAGTCCGCGTCCTCGACGACGTCGACCTCGATGTCGCACCGGGCGAGGTGCACGCCGTGGTCGGTGAGAACGGCGCCGGGAAGTCGACCCTCATGAAGATCGTCTCGGGCGGGTACGCCCCGGACGGGGGCACTGTCGAGTTCGCCGGTGCGACGCGCACGTTCCGTGGCCCGCGCGACGCGCAGCGGGCCGGCATCGGCATCATCCACCAGGAGTTCAACCTGCTCCCGGAGCGCACCGTCGCCGAGAACGTCTACCTGGGGCACGAGCCGGTCCGGCGCGGGCTCGTCGATCGTCGGGGGATGCTCGACAGCACCACGCGGCTGCTCGCCTCGATCGGCGAGACCACCTTGCCGGCCGACGCCCGGGTGGGGCAGTTGGGTGTCGCACAGCAGCAAGTCGTCGAGATCGCCAAGGCGCTCGCCCTGGACGCGCGGCTGCTCATCATGGACGAGCCGACCGCCGCGCTGGCCGACCACGAGGTCGAGTTGCTCTACGGGCTGGTGCGTCGACTCCAGGAGCGGGGCATCGGGCTGCTGTACGTCTCACACCGGCTCGCCGAGGTCTTCGACCTGTCCAGTCGGATCACAGTGCTCAAGGACGGCCGTCGTGTCACCACAGTGGACACCGCTGACACCACCGCCGACGCGTTGGTGCGGCACATGGTCGGCCGGGAACTGTCCAGCTACTACCCTGACCGGGCCGTCCCGGAGGACCGGGGCCCGGTGCGGCTCAACCTTCGCGACGCGGGAAACCGGAAGCTGCGAGACGTCAACCTCCAGTTGCGCGCCGGCGAGGTGCTCGGCATCGGTGGCCTTCAGGGCTCTGGACGCTCGGCGCTGGCCCGCGCGATCTTCGGGGTGTCGCCGTTCACGACCGGCGACGTGACGCTCGACGACCGGCCGATCCGACTGCGCTCACCCCGCACCGCCATGCGGGCCGGCATCGCCTACGTCACCGAGGACCGCAAGGGTGAGGGGATCGTCCCCCGGCAGTCGGTGCTGGACAACGCGCTGCTCGCCAGCCGGGCCGTCTTCGCCGCCCGGTCCGGCCGGGCCGCGAGGACCGCCCGCGTACGCGAGCTGCTGGCCGCCGTGGAGATCCGCGGCGCCGGCGACGACCAGGAGATCCGCTTCCTGTCCGGCGGCAACCAGCAGAAGGTCGTGCTGGCCCGATGGCTCGCGCTCAACCCGCGGATCCTGCTCTTCGACGAGCCGACCCGGGGCATCGACGTGGGCGCGAAGTCAGCCATTCACGACCTCGTCCGCCGCCTCGCCCGTGACGGCGCGGCCGTGCTGATGATCTCGTCCGATCTACCGGAGCTGCTGGGGATGAGTGACCGGATCGTCGTCATGCGGGATGGCCACGTCGCGGGCGAGCTGCCCGCCGGCGCGACCGAGGAGGAGGTCGTCGCGTTGGCGGTCGGCACCGTGCGGGAGACCGTCCAGTGAGCGCACTGTCGCTGCTGCCGGCCCGGCGTTCCGTACCGGGCGTGTTCGTGGCCCTGACCCTGACCCTGACGATCGGCTGGCTGGTCGTCCTGCTCGACGGGGGTCAGCTCTTCAACCAGTCCACGACGGTGAGTCTGCTGCATGTCGCCGCCGGCCTCGGGCTGGTCGCGGTGGGCCAGACCCTGGTCATCCTGGGGGGCTCGCTCGACCTCTCGGTGGCGTTCGTGATCAGCCTCAGCACCCTCGTCGCGGCCGAGACGATGAACGGCAGCGACGGCGCGGTGCTGCCGGCGATCGGCCTGGTGCTTGTCGTCAGCGCCGGCGTCGGGCTGCTCAACGGGCTCCTCGTCACCAGGTTCCGGGTCAACGCGTTCATCGCGACCCTCGGCGTCGGGCTGCTGCTCAAGGGTTACCTCGACAACGGCTACGACGGCCCGGCCGGCACCACAGCACCCTCACTGGTGCAGGCGCTCGGTTATCAGCGCGTCGGTCCGGTGCCGGTGTCGTTCCTGCTGCTGATGGCGGTCACCGCGGCGGCCTGGTTCGCGCTCTCGCGGACCCGCTTCGGCCACCACCTGGTCGCCGTCGGCGGGGATCCGGAGGTGGCCCGGCTCTCCGGCGTCCGCAACGACCGGGTCCTCATCACCGCCCACATGCTGTGCTCGATGTGCGCGGGGCTCGCCGGCATCTACCTCGCCAGTCGGCTCGGCTCGGGCGCTCCGCGCGTCGGCACCGAGGGCCTCTACGACCTGGAGTCGATCGCCGCGGTAGTGATCGGTGGTACCGCCCTCGCCGGTGGGCGCGGCGGCGTCATCGGCACTGTCGGCGGGGTGCTGCTGCTGGCCAGCATCGACGCCATCTTCAACCAGCTCGAGGTCGACGCCTTCTTCAAGCAGGTGATCCGGGGCGTCATCATCATTGCCGCGGTCGCCGTCTACGCCCGCCGGGCCATGCGAAAGGCGGCCTAGCCATGCAGACCGTCCAGCCCCGTTCCCTGCCGCTGCGTCTGCCGCGGGTTCGTCCCGGCGGCGTCCTGCCGATCCTCGCGATCCTCGCGGTGCTGTTGGTGCTCGTCGGCATCCGGCAGCCCGACTTCCTGGCCCCGCAGTCGCTGATGTCCTTCCTCGGTCGTTCGGCGCCGATCATCCTGCTCGCCGCCGGCCAGTACTTCGTGATCGTGTCCGGCGAGTTCGACCTCTCGGTCGGTTCCCTGGTCACCGCTCAGGTGGTGGTCGCCGCCCGGCTGATCGACAGCGACCCGGCGCGTACCTGGCCGGTGGTGCTGCTCCTGCTCGCCTTCGGCGCCCTGGTCGGGCTGGTCAACGGCCTGATCACGACACGGCTGCGGGTGCCGTCGTTCATCACCACCCTCGGCATGTTCCTGATCCTCGTCGGCGCGGTCTACCTGTGGTCCGACGGCGCTCCGAAGGGCGGGCTCTCCGAGGAGTTCCGGCGGTTCGGCCGGCGGGCCTTCGAGGACGTGCCGGTGCTGGGCCGCGTGCCGTACGCGCTGCTGGTCCTTGTGGTCCTGGCGGTGGCGGCCGTGCTGCTGATGCGCTCCGATTTCGGCCGGACGTTGGTCGCCGTCGGCGACAACCCACGCACCGCCGAGCTCAGCGGCGTACGCGTGTGGCGTACCCGGACCTTCGCCTTCATCCTCAGCGGACTCGCGGCGGCGGTGGCGGCCATCCTGCTGGGCGGCTACAGCGGCGTGTCGTTCCAGGCCGGCGCGGGCCTGGAGTTCGGTGCGATCACCGCTGTCGTCCTCGGCGGGGTGGCGCTCGGCGGGGGTCGCGGCGCGGTCGTCGGGGCGATGCTCGGCGCGCTGACCCTTGAACTGCTGTTCGCCCTCATGAATTTCTACGGCGTCTCCGGCGCCCTCAGGTCGACCGTCCAGGGCGGCATCATCCTGCTCGCCGTGGCGGTCTCGGCAACGCGTTCTTCTTCGAGATAAAGGGGAAACCATAGTGCGACGATCCATGGCGGCCATTGCCGCTGTCACAGTACTGTCCCTCGCCGCCTGTGCGACCGACGAGCCGGCCGCGAGCCCGTCGGGTAGTGCGTCCGCCGCCGCCGGGTCCGGCACCGGGGACCAGTCGAAGTTCTTCGTGCAGGCCGACTACGACGCCGAGCTTGCGCTGCTCGACGCGGCACCGACAGGCCCGGCCGACAAGCCGTGGGAGCAGGTGCTCAACCCGACGATGGTCGACACCGCCAAGTTCAAGAAGAGCGGCCCGCACAAGATCTGCTTCTCGAACGCGGCCCTGAACAACCCGTGGCGGCAGGTCGGGTTCAAGACCATGCAGGCGGAGGTCGAGGCGCAGAAGAGCCGCATCAGTGAGTTCGTGCACGTCGACGCCGAGGGCAAGGACCAGAAGCAGATCGCGGACATCAACGATCTGCTCGGCAAGGGCTGCGACGCGCTCATCGTCTCGCCGAACACCACCGCCACGCTCACCCCGGCCGTCGAGGCGGCCTGCAAGGCCGGGCTGCCGGTCGTCGTCTTCGACCGTGGTGTCAACACGAAGTGCCCGGTGACGTTCATCAACCCCATCGGCGGTTACGGGTTCGGCCACGTCGGGGCCGAGTTCGTCAGCCAGAAGATGAAGCCCGGCGGCAAGGTCCTCGCCCTGCGGATCCTGCCCGGCGTCGACGTCCTGGAGACCCGCTGGTCGGCGGCGAAGGTGGCGTTCGACAAGGCGAAGGTCGACGTCGTCGGTGTCGAGTTCACCGATGGTGACCCGGCCAAGACCAAGAAGATCGTCGACGACTACATCCAGCGGTACGGCACCATCGACGGGGTCTGGATGGACGCCGGAGCGGTGGCCGTCGCGGCGGTCGAGGCGTTCCAGGACGCGGGCAAGCCGGTTCCGCCGATGAACGGTGAGGACCAGCTCGACTTCCTGAAGATCTGGAAGGACAAGAAGCTCACCGCCATCGCACCGACCTACCCGACCTACCAGTGGCGTACGCCGGTCATCGCCGCGCTGCGGATCCTCGACGGCCAGCAGGTCTCCAGCCCGTGGAAGCTGCCGCAGCCGACAGTCACCCAGGACAACCTGGACCAGTACCTCGACGCGGGCATGCCGCCGCTGCACTACGCGATGTGCGGCTGCACCGACCTGCCCGGTTACCCGCAGCGCTGGAAGTAGGGCCTGATGTACGCCATCGGCGTCAACCCCTGGGTCTGGGCCTCGCCGGTCGACGACGAGGCCCTGGCCGAGCTGATCCCGCGGATCGCCTCGTTCGGCTTCGACGCTGTCGAGTTGCCGATCGAGCAGCCCGGCGACTGGGACCCGATCCGTACCCGGGACCTGTTGGCGGCGCACGGCCTCGTCGCCGCCGGCGTCTGCGCGGTCACCTCGCCGGGGCGGGAACTGGTCGACGCTCCACCAGCGGTCGTCGAGTCGACGGTGGCGTACCTCAAGGGTTGCGTGGCGAGCGCGGCGGCCGTCGGCGCTGGATGCGTCGGCGGTCCCGCGTACGCCTCGGTCGGCCGCACCTGGCGGATGTCGCCGGCGGCTCGGGCGGCCTGCTACGCGGACTTCCGGCGGGCCCTGGCGCCGGTTGCCGACCAGGCCGGCGAGGTGGGTGTGAGCATCGGTGTCGAGGCGTTGAACCGCTACGAGACGAGCGTCGTCAACACGATCGAGCAGACGATCGAGTTGATCGACGGGCTACCGTCGAACGTCGGCATCATGATCGATACCTATCACATGAACATCGAGGAGGCCGACCCCTACGCGGCTCTCGCGGTCGCTGGCCCGCACATCAAGCACGTGCAGGTCAGCGGCACCAACCGGGGCGCTCCCGGTGCTGACCACTTCGACTGGCCCCGCTTCTTCGCCGTCCTGCGGGACACCGGCTATCAGGGCGCGATCTGCATCGAGTCGTTCACCGCGGAGAACGATGCGATCGCCACCGCTGCGGCGATCTGGCGTCCGTTGGCCCCCTCGCAGGACCGTCTCGCCACGGACGGCCTGCGCTATCTCCGGGAGATCCTCGGATGACCGCCTCGACCCGCCACCCCCGCGCTGGTCGAGGCCGTTCCGCCACCCCCACCCCGTTCTCACGTCAGGAGCACCGTCCCGTGTCCTCGTCCCTTCCGGCGCTGCGCCGACTGCTGGCCGGCGCCGCCGCGTCAGCGGTGACCGCAGTGGTCGCGGTAACCGCCTCGGCGTCCCCGGCCCTCGCGGCCACCACCACCCTCTACGCGTCACCCTCCGGCACCGGCACCACGTGTTCCGCCAGCCAACCGTGTTCGCTGACCGCCGCCCAGACCGCGGTGCGGGCGATCAACAGCGCGATGTCCGGTGACATCGTCGTGGAGTTGGCCAACGGCGCGTACCGCCTCTCGGCGCCGCTGCGGTTCACAGCGGCCGACTCGGGCAACAACGGCTATCAGGTGATCTGGCGGGCGGCCTCCGGCGCACGTCCGACGGTCACCGGCGCCCGCGCTGTCACCGGTTGGTCGCTCGTCGACTCCGGGAAGAACATCTGGCGGGCCAACGTCGGCGCCGGGCTCGACTCCCGTCAGCTCTACGTCAACGGGGCCGTCGCCACCCGGGCGCGCACCGCTGTGAACCGCTCCGACTTCACCTTCACCACGTCCGGCATGCGGTTCACCAACGGCGCGCTCAACTACCTGAACAACCTCGGCAACCAGAACCGGGTCGAGGTGGAGAGCGTCGGCTCGTTCACCGACCGGTACTCGCCGGTGCAGAGCATCAGCGGGAACTTCCTGACGATGCAGCAGCCGGCGTGGAACAACAACACCTTCGGGTTCGACACCCTTTCCAGCCCGCACCGCGCCGGTCCCTTCTACCTGACCAACGCGTACGAGTTCCTGGACTCGGCGGGGGAGTGGTACCTCAATCCCAGCAACGGCCAGCTCAACTACATCCCGCTCGCCGGACAGAACATGAGCTCGGTCAGCGTGGAGCTGCCGCAGTTGCAGTCCCTGGTGAACGTCGGCGGCACCTACGACGCGCCCGCGCACCACATCTCGTTCAGCGGGATCACCTTCACCGGCACCAGCTGGCTCGGCCCGAGCAGCAGCAACGGTTTCGCCGACCAGCAGACCGGCGCCCACATCACCGGCACCTGGTCCCGTCCGTCCGACGCGCTGACCTCCTGCCAGGCCGGCTGCCCCCAGTTCGAGGCCACCCGGCCGAACTGGAACCAGATGCCCGCCGCCGTGCAGGTCTCCGCCGCCAACACCATCAGCTTCAGCGACTCCCAGTTCGTCAACCTCGGGCAGACCGCGATCGGCATCGGCAACGACGCCAACGCCCACGCCAGCGGTGTCGGCCTGGGCGCCAACAACATCACCGTCACCCGCTCCGAGATCGCCCGCAACTCGGCCGGTGGCGTCGTGGTCGGCGGCGTGCGGGCCGACGCCCACCACCCCAGTGACCAGCGGATGGTCAACCGCAACGTCACCATCAGCAACAACAAGGTGCACGATCTCGGTCTGGAGTACCGGGGCGTCGTCTCGATCCTCACGACCTACGTGAACACCTCGCTGGTCTCGCACAACGAGGTCTACAACATGCCGTACACCGGCCTGTCGGTCGGCTACGGCTGGGGCGCCAACGACGCCGGCGGCAGCCAGCACTACGCGAACCGGGGTCTGTACAACTACCAGCCGCGCTACACCACGGCGACCACCGCGGCCAACAACCAGGTCATCGGCAACTATGTGCACGACGTCATGCAGCAGATGACCGACGGCGGGTGCATCTACTCGCTGTCGGCGAACCCGGGCGGGTTGATCGCCGAGAACTACTGCCTGCGCACCAACGGCTGGTTCGGGCTCTACTTCGACGAGGGCTCGCGCTACTACACCGCCCGCAACAATGTGTTCTCCTCCACCGGCACCTGGGCCACCGCCAACTACTGGTACGCGGAGAACATGGGCAACTACACAGTCACCAACAACTGGTCGACGAACAACAGCACGAACGTGACCAACGGCGACCGCGGCAACGTGGTCAACAGCAACGTCACGGTCAGCAACGGCAACTGGCCGTCGGGCGCGCAAACGGTGATCAACACGGCCGGCGTGCAGAGCGGTGGCAGCACCAACCCGACGAACGTGCAGATCGTGGGTGCCCAGTCGGGCCGGTGCGCCGAGATCGGCAACTCCAGCACCACCAATGGCACGCAGGCTCAGATCTGGGACTGCATCAGTAACGTCGCCAACCAGCGGTGGACCCACACTGCGAGCCGGCAGCTCATGATCTACGGCACCAAGTGCCTGGACGCCTCCGGCCAGGGCACCGTCAACGGCACGAAGGTGGTGATCTGGGACTGCAACGGTGGTGTCAACCAGCAGTGGAACATCAACTCCAACGGCACGATCACGGGCGTGCAGTCGGGTCTCTGCCTCGACGCGAACGGTGCTGCGACGGCGAACGGCACGAAGTTGATCCTCTGGGCCTGCAGCGGCGGCACCAACCAGCAGTGGCAGGTGCGCAGCTGATCCGGTAGCTGGACACCGACGGGTCCGGGTCGGGGCGACACACGCCTCGACCCGGGCCTGTCTGGTCTACCGCGCCTGGTTCGCCCTCGCCGGGTCCACTGTCAGCCCGGTCGCGGCCTGGTAGCGGACGGAGATTGGGTCGGTGAGTTCCCCGACGAACGTTCCGTCGACGTGGTCGAGGAAACCGATGAGGGACCAGTCGTGGGCGGGGCCGGGGACCAGCCGGGGCGCGTACAGGTGCGGGTGGGCGAACGGCTGGGCGGAGGCGATGTCCCACGGCCCGAGGGTGGTCTCGCCGGTCACCACCCAGATCCGGTGGTCGTCGCGCCGAGCGCTGCCGGTGGCCTCGGCGGAGAAGAGCAGCAGCGGCTGCCCGTCGACGACCGCTACCTGGGGCACCTCCAGGTGACCGAAGCCGGCCGGAGTCGACAACGGCGGCGCGACGGTCCAGGTGACGAGGTCGGTGGAGGTGGCGTGGCCGACGACGCCACGGGTGTCCGCCGGACCGGTGTTGGCGCGGGCGGTGATGAGCATGTGCCAACCCTCGCCGTCGGGGTCGGGAAACACCCACGGGTCACGCCACGCCTGCTCGTACCACAGCTCCTTGTCCAGCAGCTCGTACCAGGTGGGGTCCGCCTCGACGATCGGTTCGGTGCCGTGCCGGTGCCAGGTCATGAGGTCGTCGGAGACGGCCAGTCCGATGCGTTGGACGAGCCCGTCCTCGGCGTGACCGACCCCGGTGTAGAACAGGTACCACAGCCCGTCCGGCCCGCGGACCGTGCAGCCCGTCCAGGTCGCCAGGTCGTCCCAGCCGGGCGCGTCGGCGGGGACCACGGCGTCGGCGACCAGGCGCCACGAGCGCAGGTCCGCCGAGACGGCGTGGCCGATCGTGGCCCGGCGGTGGCGGCGGTGCGGGTCGTGCAGGGCGCGGGACGCGCGCAGGAAGAACACGTGCCAGAGGCCGTTGTCGTCCCGCGCGTACCAGCTGTCCCACACCCAGTGGTCGGGTAGGCGAAGCATGGTCGGAAACCTAGCACTAAACCGTTTTAGCGTCGGCCAACGCCAACCCGTCGGCACGGATCGGGACAGCCGGTGGTCAGCCGACCGGAGGCGCGAGGGACCGGCGTCGGCGCAGCGGCATCGGAACGAGCGAGGGTTCCGCGATGCCCCCGTCCAGGAGCAGCTCGACCGCTCGCCGCCCCATCTGCTCGTGCGGCAGCGCCGTGGTGGCCAGGCTCGGACGCAACCAGGCGGCGATCGGGTCGTCGTCGAACGAGATGACCGAGATGTCCTCTGGGACGGTCAGTCCCGCCTCGCCGAGTGCCTGGTAGGCCCCGAAGGCCAGCCGGTCGTTCATGCAGATGATCGCGCTGGGTCGCTTCGGCTTGCTCAGCAGGCTGCGCATGGCGGCGTACCCGTGCTCGGGCAACCACTCGGTGCAGAAACACTCGGCCAGGAGGCCGACCTTCGCCTCGTCCAGTGTCTGCCGGATGCCGTGCAGGCGGGCACTGGCGGCGAGGGAGACCTCCGGGTCGTCCTCCTTGAGTCGGTTGCGGCCGATCAGCGCTATCGCGTCGCGGTGGCCAAGCTCCAGCAGGGCGGTGGCGACGGAGCGGCCGGCCCCCTCGTCGTCGGGGACCACGCTGGGCAGGCCGTCGGGGCTGGTGGCGTTGAGCAGCACCACCGGGCCGCCGAGGATGGCCGCGGGCACCGTCAGCCGTCGGGTCGCCATCGCCGCGTAGATCACCCCGTCGACCTGCCGGTCCAGGACGGCCTCGATGGCGTACTGCTCGAAGGTGGCGTCGCCCTGCGTCTCGGTGATGAGCAGGACGTGGTCCCGTTCGCGGGCCGCGTCGAGGGCGCCGCGGATGAGGTCACCGGCGAACCGGGTGGTGGCCACGATGTCGGAGACGAACGCGATGGTGGCCGTCTTGCGGGTGCGAAGGCTGCGCGCGGCGAGGTTGGGCCGGTAGCCGAGCTCCTCGGCGGCGGCGAACACCCGCTGGTGCGCCTCGGCCGAGAGTCGGGTGCCCTCCCTGCCGTTGAGCACCATCGACGCGGCGGTCTTGGACAGCCCGGCTTTCCGCGCGACGTCGGCGAGTGTTGCTCTGTTGCGGCCCATCAGTCCTCCGAATCAGGCGCGGTGCCACAGGCGCCGCTCCCGCCCATCATGATGCGTCGCCGTCCGGGATCGAGCGCCGGTCACGTCGGCGTGGTGTGAACCCGACGTTTCCGCACCGTTGCCAAGTTGTCCTTGACAGCTCCCCGCGCCGCGCGCATGCTCTGCTAAATCAGTTTAGCGACCACTTCTGGTGCATCCAGAGGCGCCTTCGGTGGCCGTGCCGGGTTCTTTTCTGCTGACGGTACGGGTGCTGCGCCCGGGCGACAGGTCACGGCGTACGTGTCGTGGCGGTCGCGCGGTCGCGGTGGTCCCGGTGGAGCCGTCGCGCGGCCATGGGTCGCGGGACGCGTGGAGATGTCAAGGAGTCATGAAATGGCAGAATTACTGACAAAGTTTCCGCGACGGAGAACGCTGCTCCTGGCGTCGCTCCTGGCGGTCGGGATGACCGCGACGGCATGCAGCGCGCCGGGCGAGGACCGGTCGTCGACCCAGAAGTCCGATGCCGCCGTCAAGACGGAGCTGGGCACCGACCCGATCACCCTGGACATGTACGCGGAGACCGGCTTCCCGTTGGCCAAGGCGTTGGCCGACGAGTTCTCCAAGCAGCACTCGAACGTCAAGTTCAACATCCGCGAGGACCAGTTCACTGTGATCGTGGAGAACGCGCCCCGGGTGATGGCCTCGGACAACTCGCCCGACATCATCCGGCTCCCGACCATGGTCGACCTGGTCAAGGACGACCTGCTCAAGAACCTCGACCCGTACTTCACCGCGTACGGCTGGGACAAGTTCCCCGCCTCGCAGCTCATGCAGCTGCGCGTCGGCGAGAACACCCGGGGCACCGGCTCGCTGTACGGGATGGGGCTCGGCTACAGCGTCACCGGCGTGTTCTACAACAAGAAGCTGGCCAGCCAGATCGGCATGACCCAGCCGCCGACCACTGTCGCCGAGTTCGAGGAGCTGCTGGCCAAGGCGAAGACCGGCGGGGTCCAGCCGATCATGCAGTTCAACAAGAACACCGCTGGCATCAACTTCCCGCACCAGGCGCTACAGAACCAGTTCGGCGACCCGACCCAGGTCGCCGACTGGATCTTCCAGAAGCCGGGGGCCACGTTCGACACCCCGGCCGCCCTGAAGGCCACCCAGACCATCCAGAAGTGGGCCCAGGCCGGCTACTTCACAAAGGACGCGAACGCCCTCGACTACGCGGGCATGGTGGGGGAGTTCCAGAAGGGCAACGGCCTGTTCATGTTCAACGGCGACTGGGAGTCAGCCAACCTCGACAAGTCGATGCCCGGCAACGTCGGCTTCTTCCTCTTCCCCACCGCGTCTCCCGGTGGAAAGCACGTGGCGATGTCCGCCCCCAACACCTTCGGCGTCTCCGCCAAGGCCAAGAGCCCGGACGCCGCCGCGTACTTCCTGAACTGGGTGCACACCAACGCCAAGGCCCGCGAGATCTCGGTGACCGTCGGCGGCTCCAGCCCTGGCGGCCCGAGTGACCTGCCGGTGCCGAGCGCCGCCCCGAACACGGTGCTGGCTGAGACCCTGAAGGCGTCGCAGCAGCTCGGTGCGGAGAACGGCGCCGTGGACTTCACAGCGAACGCGACCGGCGGCATCTTCGCCGCCGCGATCACGCCGGAGATGCAGAAGCTGATCGCCGGTCAGCAGACGCCCGAGGGGTACGTGAAGGCGGTCCAGGCCGAGTATCAGAAGGAACTGTCCCGATGACGTCTGCCCTCGGCAGCGCACCAACCGGGCGCGACGATCGTCGTGCCCGCCCCACCCCGACGCGGGCCCACCGATTCCGGTGGGCCCGCGCGGCCGGGACCGGCTGGTTGTACGTCCTGCCCGCCCTGGTGATGTACGCGGTGTTCGTCCTGCGTCCGCTCGTCCTGACGCTCCAGTACTCGCTCTACGACTGGAACGGCATCGGGGTGGCCCGCTGGGTGGGCCTGGACAACTACCTCACCGTCTTCACCGACAGCGACCTGCTGAAAATCATCGGCAACGCGATGGTGCTGATCGTCTTCTTCAGCTTCATCCCTGTCGCGCTCGGGCTGTTGGTGGCAAGCATGGTTCGCCGGATCACCACCGGCGCGTTCGGCACCGTCGTCCGTACCATCCTGTTCCTGCCGCAGGTCATCCCCCTGGTGGCGGCGGGCATCGCGTGGAGCTGGCTGCTCTCGTCGAACGGTCTGGTCAACCAGGCGCTGCGCGCGGTCGGCCTGGGTGGCGTCGCCCGCGCCTGGCTCGGCGACTTCGACACGGCGCTGCCCGCCGTCGGCGTCATCGGGGCCTGGGTCCTGCTCGGTCTCTGCACGATCCTGCTGGTCACCGGCATGAGCAAGATCGATCCGGCGCTGTACGAGGCCGCCCGCCTCGACGGTGCCGGTCCGGTCCGCGAGTTCCTCGCCGTGACCCTGCCCAGCCTGCGCCAGGAGATCGGCGTCTGCCTCACCGTCACGATCATCGCGGCGCTGGCGAGCTTCGACATCGTCTACATCTCCACCAGCGGCGGCCCCGGCCTCCAGACCACAGTGCCGGGCCTGGAGATCTACCGGCTGGCCTTCTCGCAGCGGCAGGTGGGGCTCGCCTCTGCGCTCGCTGTCGTCCTCATGCTGCTCGTGCTGGCGTGCGTGCTGCCCATCCAGCGTCTGAGCCGAGGGGAGAAGCCGTGAACCTGAGTCGACGCGAACAGCTGACCGGCCGGGTCTTCCTGATCGCCCTGATCGTCGTCACCCTGCTGCCGTTCGTGAGCATGCTCTCGGCGGCGTTGCAGCCCCGGGGCACGGTGCCTAGCGGGCTCGAGTGGCCGTCCGACCCGCAGTGGGGGAACTTCGCCGACGCCTTCACCGCGGCGAACATGGGCGCCCTGCTCCGCTCGAGCCTGCTCATCGTGGCCGGTGTCGTACCGGTGTCGGTGCTCATCGCGACCATGGCCGGCTTCGGGCTCGGTCAGCTGCGGGTGCCCGGTGGCCGACTCGTCTTCGGTCTCTTCCTGCTGGGTCTGACCCTGCCGTTCGAGGCAGTGGTCACGCCGCTCTACTACCAGATGCAGGACCTCGGCCTGCTCAACACCCGCTGGGCCATCATCCTGCCGCTGATCGGGCTGTACATGCCGTTCGCGGTGTTCTGGATGCGGGCCCACTTCACCAACGTGCCGGTCGAGTTGTCCGAGGCGGCCCGGGTGGACGGCAGCAGCACGTGGCAGTTGTTCTGGCGGGTCCAGGTGCCGCTCGCCCGGCCGGCGATCGCCTCGCTGACGATCCTGATGTTCCTCTGGACGTGGAACCAGTTCCTGCTCGCCATCGTCCTCGTGGACGACGCCACCAAACGCACAATGGCCGGGGCGCTCGGAGCGTTCCAGGGCCAGTGGGGCACCGACCTGGTGCTGCTGTGCGCCGGGTCGCTGCTGATCCTCACTCCGACCCTCATCGTGTTCCTGATCTTCCAGCGACAGTTCATCAAGGCCCTGATCCAAGGGTCAGTGAAGGGGTAGGCAGTGGTCACACAGCCGCAGATCCACGGCGACGTCGACGATCACTTCGGGCGTGTCGCCGACGTCTTCCGCGACAACTTCACCTCCCGGGGCGAGGTCGGCGCCGCGGTTACGGTCTACGTCCGGGGCCGCAAGGTCGTCGACCTGTACGGCGGGGTGGCCGATACCCGCACCGGCCGACAGTGGGACGCGCACACGCCGGTCGTCGTCTTCTCCTGCACCAAGGGGATCCTGGCGATCTGCGCCTACCTGTTGGCCCAGCAGGGCCGGCTCGACCTCGACGCTCCCGTGACGCGCTACTGGCCGGAGTTCGGACAGCACGGCAAGGCGGGCATCCCGGTGCGCTGGCTGCTCACGCACCAGGCAGGTCTGCCCGCTGTGGACCGCCCGCTGACCCTCGAGGAGGTGCTGGCGTGGGATCCGGTCATCAAGGCGATCGAGGCGCAGGCACCGCTGTGGGAGCCGGGTACGGCGCACGGCTACCACTCGATGACCTACGGCTGGCTGGTCGGGGAGGTGATCCACCGCATCACCGGCCAACTACCTGGCGCGTTCTTCGCCGACACCGTCGCGGGCCCGCTCGGCCTGCACACCTGGCTGGGGCTCCCGGCCGCCCAGAGCGACACCGTCGCCTGGGGCCTGGCACCGCCCCCGGACCCTGACCCGTTCGTGGACCCGGTGGCCGAACGGGGCATCACCATGGGCGGCGCATTCGCCTTCCCCGCCGACGCCGACGGCCTGGTCAGCTTCAACGACGACGCCATCCGGGCCGCCGGTGTTCCCGGCGCGGGCGCGGTGAGCACCGCCGAGGGCCTCGCGCGCCTCTACGCCGCCTGTGTGTCGAAACTCCACCGTGGACCGCTGCTCGCGGCGGCGTCGGTGGACGACGCGGTAGTGGTCCGCTCGCGTGGTCAGCAGCGGCACGGGCCGCCGGACACTGGGCAACGCTGGGGCACCGGCTTCCTGCTGCACTCGCCACCGGCCCGGCCCCTGCTGGGTGAGCGCAGCTTCGGCCACGACGGCGCGGGCGGGAACCTGGCCTTCGCCGACGCCGAGCATCAGGTGGGCTTCGGCTACGTGGTCAACCAGATGCGCGGGATGGGTGACGAGCGCGCGAACCGCCTAACGGCCGCCCTCCGCGCCTGCCTGACCGCCTGAGGCGCTCGAGCCGCCGCGCTCCCCGGTGATCATGAAGTTGTTACCGTCAATGACGGCGTGTCATGGCAACAGCTTCATGATCACCGGGGTCGGAGCTGCGGTGTGACCGTCCACTGTGGAAGGCCGGCGGTGTTACGGGGATACTTCGGGCGCGTTTCATCGATAGTCTTGACAGGGGTTGTTAGCGATAACACGATGGCCTTCACGCCGCTCTCGCGTTTGGAGCTCGCCATGGTCGTGTCGGTCCGCTCGCGTGTCCTGAACATCGCCCGCGCATCCGCTGTGAACAGCCTGAACGCCGCCGCTCGCCACGCCACCACCACGATGACCCGAGTGACGTCCACGGTGCTCTCGTATCGTCTCCGTTCACTGTGCGCGCTCGCATCCGTGGCCGTCCTCGTCGGCGCGGGCCTGGTGGCCACCCCCGCCGGAGCGCACGCCGCCGACGGATGGTCGCCCCGATCGTCGTACACCTCGACCGACACCGGTGCCGGCACCTACTCGGTGCCGCTGCTCAACGCCGACGTGCCGGACATCAGCGTCGAGCGGGTGCCAGCCGCCGAGAACGACGAGGGCCGCGACCTCTACTACATGATCAGCACGACAATGCACCTGAGCCCCGGTGCGCCGATCATGAAGTCGTACGACCTCGTCAACTGGGAGATCGTCAACTACGTCTTCGACCGGGCGAGCATCGGCGACTCCTTCTCACTGCGCAACGGCCAGAACTCGTACGGCCAGGGCCAGTGGGCGTCGTCGCTGCGCTACCACGACGGCACGTTCTACGCCGTCTTCAACACCAACAACCTCAGCGGGGCGTACCTCTACCGCACCGACGACATCGAGAACGGCCCGTGGCAGCGCACCGCCCTCGGCCGTGGTCTGCACGACCCGTCGCTCTTCTTCGACGTCGACGGCACGCCGTACATCTTCTACGGCTCCGGCGGCACCAGCGCCGTACGCCTCAACGCCGACCTGACCGCCATCGCGCAGGACTACCCGAACATCTTCACCGCCAACAACTACGCCGGGCAGCCGTTCATCGGCGGCCTGTTCGAGGGCGCGCAGGTGTACCACATCGACGGCTGGTACTACGCCGTCATCATCACGTGGCCGTCCGGTCAGGGGCGTCAGGTGGTCATGTTCCGGTCGAAGGACCTGCTCGGGCGCTACACCTCGGCCGGCGGGGTGAACACCTACGAGGCGCGCGGAGTGCTCAACTCCAACGGCTTCGCGCAGGGCAGCCTGGTGCCGATCAGCCGCGCTGGCGGTGGGACCGACTGGCACGGCATGTTCTTCCGGGACACGTTCCCGATCGGCCGGATCCCGGCGCTCATCCCCGCCACCTGGCAGAACGGGTGGCCGACCTTCGGCACCAACGGGGTCGTGCCGGTCAACGGCCTGTTCGACAAGCCGATCCGGCTCAGCCCGGCCGAGGAGCTGTTCGAGCGGCAGAAGAGCATCGTCGCCTCGGACGACTTCGCCAACGACGCGCCGCACAAGGCGTACCAGGACGAGCAGTGGACCGTCCCCGCGCCGCTCGACCCGGCGGAGATCGCTCCCAACGGCTCACGGCTGGACCTGGCGTGGGAGTGGAACCACGCCCCGGACAACCGATACTGGTCACTCACCGACCGCGACGGCTGGCTGCGGTTGACGGCCGGCAAGGTGGTCACCGGCCAGTACGTCTACACGAAGCTGTCCAACCGGGCCGAGCTGGCGTGGTTCGAGGAGGCACGCAACACGCTCTCGCAGCGGACGTTCGGGCCACGACAGTCGGTCCAGACCCGGATGGACGTCTCCGGGATGAAGAACGGCGACGTCGCGGGCCTGGCGGCCTACAACCGCGGATTCTCGTACGTGGCGGTCAAGCGCGTCGGTGACGTCAACACCCTCGGCGTCGTGAACCGGTCGCAGCCGTTCGCCGTCGACCTGGACCAGTCCACGCTGGAGAACTTCATCGCCGGCACGACGGTGTCGCTGGGCGATGCGACCGAGGTGCACGTGAAGGCGGACCTCGACTTCTCCTCGCCGGTGGGCCAACTGTGGACGACGTTCTACTACAGCCTGGACGGGGTCCAGTGGACCCGGCTGGGCAACCGCGTGGGCCCGCAGGCGCTCGACGGCAGCCTCGCCCACTTCATGGGCCACCGGGTGGGCCTGTTCAACTACGCGACCCAGGAGACCGGCGGCCACGTCGACTTCGACGACTACCTGCTCAGCGACGTGCTGACCGCGCAGGCCCGGCCGCTGGACACCACAGCCCTCGACGCGGCCATCGCCCACGCGCAGACACTCGACGCGCGCCACTACCCGGCCGACGCCTGGGCCGCGACGCAGTCCGCGCTGGCGGCGGCGACGTCGGCACGGGCCGGCCAGTTCGGCACCCAGAACCAGATCGACGCACCGGAGCGGGCACTCAGCTATCAACTGGCCCGACTCGGAGTGCTGGCGGCCCTGCCCGTGACGGCCACCGCCCAGGTGCGCTGCCTGAGCGGCAAGACGTACCTGGCGGTGCAGGCGCGCAACGACTCGACCGAGCCGGTCGAGATCACCCTGGAGACCCCGTACGGAAACCGGTCGTTCGCGGCCGTCGCGCCGGGAGCGAATGTCTACCAGTCGTTCAACACGCGTGCGGCGTCGGTGGCGGCCGGCTCGGCGACGGTCCGGGTCAGCGGCACCGTCGCCGCCCGGGACGTGACCACCGTCCACTCCGTGCAGCACCCCGCCAACGCCTGCGGCGGATAACTCCACCACGAGCCCTCGGCCCACCGACCAGCACCACCGGCGACCGGCCGGGCGGCGCGGCACAGCGGACCTGTCCCGCGCCGCCGGCCACTGTCGGACCGGTGGCGGCAGTCGACCCCTGATGTCCGGACCACCCACGGAAAGCGCACCCACCGATCCCCCGTACACCGATGACCGCACGTCAGAGATGAAGGAGGATGTCTCGTGGAACAACGAATGCGACGGGCGACCCGAGGACGGGTCGCAGCGCTCGCGACGGTCGGCCTGATGCTGGCCACGGGGTTCGTCGCCCCGGCGTCGCCGGTCCAGGCCGCCGACACGAACCTCGTCGTCAACGGCGGGTTCGAGGACGGCCTGGCCAGCTGGTTCGTGAACAACGGAAACGCCACCGACGGCGCCCAGTTGTCGGCCACGTCGGACGCTTACGCCGGCGCGAACGCCGCGCTGGTCACCAGCCGGACGACCACCGGCTCCGGCCCGATGCAGGACCTCAGCGGCAAGGTGCAGGCCGGTCAGGCCTACACCCTGACGGCCCGCATCAAGTACGAGAATGAGAGCGGACCGGCCACGAAGCAGTTCTTCGCCACCATGCACTACGGCGGTGGCACCTACACCAACCTGGTCAGCGTGACGGCGACGAAGGGCCAGTGGACGCAGTTCAACGGCACTTTCACGATCCCGACGACGCAGAGCGTGTCGACGGCGCGCCTGTTCTTCGAGACCCCCTGGACGAGCACGCCGTCCACCGACCCGGCCCTGCACCTGATGGACTTCAAGCTCGACGACGTCTCAGTGGTCGGCGCCGCGCCGCCCGCGCCCGCGTCGAAGACCATCGAGGTCGTCGGCAAGCTGCCCGGGGAACACAACCCGTTGATCGGGCACAAGTTCGGCGCTGACGGTTTCGGCCTCGTGCACGACGGCCGGGTCTACATGTACATGACCAACGACACCCAGGGCTACGCCCCGAACCCGACCACCGGCGTCTCGCCGGGGATCAACTACGGCGACATCAACCAGATCACGGTGATCTCCTCGGAGGACCTCGTGAACTGGACGGACCACGGTGAGATCCAGGTCGCCGGCCCGAACGGGGTGGCACCGTTCACCGCCAACTCGTGGGCTCCGGGCATCACCAAGAAGGTGGTGAACGGGGTGGAGAAGTTCTTCCTCTACTACGCCAACGGCGGTGGCTCCAGCAACGTGATCACGGGTGCGTCGCCGCTCGGCCCGTGGACCAGCGAGCGCACCAGCACGCTGATCGACGGTCGTACCCCCGGCGCCGAGGCCGTCGCGTGGAAGTTCGATCCGGCCCCGTTCGTCGACGACGGCCAGCCGTACCTCTACTTCGGTGGCGGCCCCGCGTCGACGAGCATGCCGCCGGCCGAGCGCTTCAACAACCCGAAGAACATCCGGTCGATCGAGCTCGGCGACGACATGGTGTCGACCGAGGGAACGGCCGCTGTGGTCGACGCCCCGGTCGCCTTCGAGGCGGGCCACGTCTTCAAGCGCCAGGGCAAGTACTACTTCTCGTACTCGTCGCACTTCGGCGGGAACGACTTCGGTGGCAGCCAGCAGCCGCTCCCCGGTTACCCCGGGGGTGGCCAGATCGGCTACATGATCTCCGACGGGCCGATGTCGTGGCCGAAGGAGACCTACGCCGGTGTGCTCTTCCCGAACCAGTCGCAGTTCTTCGGGGCCGGCACCGGTGGCAACAACCACCAGTCGGTGTTCGAGTTCGGCGGCAAGTACTACTTCACGTACCACGCCCCGACTCTGAACAAGCGCATCAACGGCAACACCACCCAGGGGTACCGCAGCCCGCACATCCAGGAACTGACCTTCAACCCGGACGGCACCATCCAGCAGGTCGTCGGCACCTACGCCGGTGTGGACCAGGTCCGCGACTTCGACCCGTACCGCGTCTTCGAGGCCGAGACCTTCGGCTGGAGCAAGGGCGTCGCGACCACGAAGGTCGACGGCAGCTCCGCCCAGTTCGGTGCCGCGGCACCCAACCTCGTGGTCCGCGACATCGACAACGGCGACTGGACGGCGCTGTCCTCGGTGAACTTCGGGGACAACGGCGCGCAGAGCCTGACGGCGCGGGTGCGTGCGCTCGCCGCCGGCGGGCAGATCCAGGTCCGGCTGGACGACGTCAACGGTCCCGTCGTCGGTACGGCCACTGTGGACAGTGCCGTCGGCCAATGGGCCGAGGTGACCGCCGAGCTCGACGGTGTCAGCGGCGTGCACGACGTCTACTTCACCTACACCGGCCCGACCGGCGTCGACCTCTTCGAGATCGACAACTGGGCCTTCGCGGCGGCCAGCCTCGACCTGCCGGTCACGCTCACCGCGTCCGCGCGGTGCGTGGGCGGCAACGCGTACGTGGCGGTGCAGGCGCGCAACGACCACGACGCGCCCGTGGGCATCACCCTCGAGACGCCGTACGGCGAGCGGTCGTTCACTGCCGTCGCGCCGGGCGCGAACGCCTACCAGTCCTTCAATACCCGTGCCGTGTCGGTGTCGGCGGGTTCGGCGACGGTCCGGGTGACCGGGGCGATCGGTGGACACGACGTGACGACAGTCCGCACCGTGCAACACCCCGCCGGCACCTGCGGCGGATAACCCCTGATGGCGGAGAACGGAGATCACATGAACACATACAAACGGCGGCAGACACTCGCGGCTGGCGTCGTCGGCGCCGTGCTGACCGGGGCGGCGGTGCTGCCGTCGCCCGCACTGGCCGACCCCGGCGACGACGCCAGCGTGCGGGTCACCGTCGACATCGACGAGATCAGGGAACCGGGCGTGCTCGCCCTGTCGATCGCCGGCGACGCCGTCGCGCTGTCCGAGGACGGCTCGACCCTGCTGGTTCGCCAGTTCGTCGGCACGCTGCCGACGGTGACGGTCACCGACACCCGCGTCGCCGACGAGGTACCCGACGGCGCCAACTGGGCGGTGCTCGGCAGCGCCACCGACTTCGCCGGCGGGGCCGGCCAGGCGCCGATCACCGCCGACCACCTCGGCTGGAAGCCGCGCCTGCTCGACGGCGGGGAGACCGGCCTGGTCACCGAGGGTGAGGAGGTGGTGACCAGCCTGGACGAGCCGACCCAGCCGGGCAACAATGTCGGCCTCGTCGACCAGGAGCTGTTGGTCTCGGCCTTCGACTCCGAGGCCGTCGCCAGCGACTCGTACTCGGTCAACGCCGACCTCTACCTGCGGACCCCCGCGGAGGTCGCCGCCGGCGAGTACAGCTCCACGCTCACGCTCTCACTGTTCGAGTAGTGGCCTGGGCGGGGGCCCGGACCGGGCCCCCGCCCAGCCCCGTGCCGAAGGGCCGTTTCATGACCGTCACCCCGCTGCGCCGGGCGCTCGTGGTCCTCGCCGTCGCGTTCCTCGCGGTTGCGGCCGCGCCGAGCGCGGCGGCGGCGGAGCCGGACCCGAAGGCCCTGACCTGGACGGTCCAACCGGCCACCGCGACCGGGCCGGACCAACGCCGATGGATCAACGCCAGCCTCGACCCGGGGCAGGCGGTGACCGAACACCTGGCGGTACGGAACTTCAGCCGCACCGCCGTCGCCTTCTCCCTGAAGGCCGCCGACGGCTATCTCACCGACAAGGGCCGCTTCAACATGCTGTCGTCCGACCGTCCCTCGGTCGACGGCGGCACCTGGATCGACGTGCAGGAGAAGGTCACCGTCGGTCCCAACGAGACACGGGTGGTGCCGTTCACGATCACGGTGCCCGAGGGCGCCACACCGGGCGACCACCCGGCCGGCATCGCCGCGACAGTCACCAGCACCGGCGGCACTGTCAACGTCGAGAGCCGCGTCGGTTTCCGGGTGATGCTGCGGGTGAACGGCTCCGCGCAGGCGGCTTTGGCCATCCGGGGCCTCGGCGCGACGTACTCCCCGTCGTGGAACCCCTTCGCCGGTGGCACGGTGCGGGTCCGCTACACAGTCGAGAACGACGGCAACGTCTGGGTCAGCGGAACGAGTCGGGTGGCGATGTCCGACCTCCTGGGCCGGAGCAGCCACGACGCCACCAGCGGCGTGGAGGAGTTGCTGCCCGGCGGTGCTCGGACGGTGGAGACCCGGGCCGACGGCGTCTGGGCCCTGGGGCGCCTCCGTACGACAGTCAGCACGTCGCCGACGCTGCTCGGTGACGGCCAGGCCGGGGCCGCACTCCGACCGGCCTCCGCCACCGTCACCACCTGGGTCGTGCCGTGGGCGCAGCTCGCACTGTTGGGTCTGCTCGCCGGCCTGCTCCTGGGGCTGCGGGCGGCGGCCCGGCACCGGCGTCGTCGGCTGGCCGGGCTGCTGGCCCGCGCGAGGCAGGAGGGCCGGCAGTCCGTGCTCGTCGGGAGCGCGCCCGCTGCTGCCGAGTCCGACGCGGGCGACGCCCGCCGATAGCCCGTCGGCGCGAGGAAATCGCGCTGCCGGATCGCGGCGAGGCGTCGCCCGGTCCGCGGCCTCAGGGCTTGGACCGGCCCAGCAGCCAGCGCAGGATGCTGGCGTCCTCGTAGGTCGGCCCGAACGCCGCGTGGTAGTCCGGCAACGAGAACGCGGCGTCGGCGTACTCGGTGTAGCGCACCAGGTCGGCTGCCTGCTCCGGCGTCTTGCCCCGGGCGGCGTACGCCTGCCGCAGCACCGCTGTGGAGTTGCGCGCGCCCGAGACGTTGAGCAGGTGGTCGTGCTCGCCGTGCGTGATCCACACCGGCACCTCGGCCGCCGCGATGGCGGTCGCCTGGGTGGCGTTGACCGGGAAACCGCCGGTCACCAACCCGCCGGCGAACAGGTCGGGACGCTTGGCGAACGCCTCCCAGAGCAGCTGCGAGCCGTACGACACGGTGGTCGCGTACACCCGACGGGTGTCCACCGCGAACTGGCCGGCGAACTGGTCGAGCAGCTTGACCAGCAGGTCCGCCTCGGCGACCCCACCGACCCGCTGGTGCTGGGGCGCCAGGACGATGACGTCCTCGGCGGTGCCGGTCCACAGCGGTTGGAGCCACGCGGTCGCCGGGATGTCGGCGGCGAGTTGGACGCCGAGGTTGTCACCGTCCCAGCCCATGCCGTGACCGGGCAGGACGACCATCAGTGGGTACGTGCGGCCCGGCTGGTAGTTCTTCGGCAGGTGGTAGTGGTACGGCAGCACCATTCCGCCACTCAGGAACGAGCCGTAGGTGAACTCGTCGACCAGTTGGTTGACCGGCTTCTCCGTGACGGGACGGGAGTCGCGCGGGGTGGCCCGGGCGAGCACCGGCCCCTTGCCGGCCCCGCGGCCGGGCTGGCCGTGCACGTCCTTGCGTTGCACGACCCGGGTCGGCAGCTCGGGGTTGACCTTCACCGTGCAGAGGAAGGTCGGGCACTTCGAGACGATGACCGTCGAGCCGCCGGTGTCGGCGGGGTCGAGTTCGACGATGACGTACCGGCCCGGCGCCGACCGGTGGTCGGCACGGGTGCCCGGTGTTCCGTTGGTGTACGTGTGGGTGACGGTCCGGTCGGCGAGCTTCGGCAGGTCCTCGATGGGGTTGAAGCGGAAGTTGTAGATGGTGTCGGTCACCGAGAACGTGGCGGTGTCGAGGGTGCGCGGGTTGACAGTGGCCCCGTACTCGATCGCCACCGCCGAGACCTTCTGGCCGTAGGTGTAGACCGTGGTGATCGGGGTGATGCTGCGGATTCCGTCGGTGGCGCCCCGGCTGTCGCTCGCGCTGCCGTACGCCGTGCCGGAGGCGCCGGCCAAGACGAGGGTGGCGGCGAGCGGGATCAGTCCTCTTCGCAGTCTCATGCGTGTCCTTTCTCGGGGGTGGAGCTCTCAGCCAGCGATCCCGCCCGGGGACCGGGAGTGGGACGGGTCGGAGCGAGCCGGTCGCTAAACTGATTTAGCAGAGCATCGATGGCGGGCCTGGCGGTGTCAATACCGAGCACTGCAACAAACCTGCAAGCGTCAGCTATTGCCTTCAGGGAAACCGCTTTCCTACGATTGCGTTACATCGATGTTCCATTTGATGGTCGGGCGAGCGATGGCACCGGGCGCACTCCGCTCGCACGACACAACCCTGCTTCCACCAGGGCACGAGAGACTCGATGAACTCTTCGCGATTGACTGTCGCCAATTTCTGAATGACGTCCGTCGGTAGGTGTGGTCGCGATGTCCGTCGGGGCGAAGCCTGGAACGAGACGAATGCGAAGGTGAGGCGACATGAGACGACCAGTCGTGCTGCGACGTCAGGCGGTGTTGGCCGCGGCGGCTGCGGCGGCGATGGTGATCGCGGTCGGGGTGGTCCTACCGACCCCGCAGGCATCGGCGGCGGTCGGCAGCGCCACCGGCTACGCCACCCAGAACGGCGGGACCACCGGCGGTGCGGGCGGGCAGACGGTACGGGCCTCCACGGGCACTGCGATCCACGCCGCGCTGTGCGGTCGGACCAGCAGCAGCACTCCGATCACCATCGAGGTGACCGGGACCATCAATCACGGCAACACCAGCAAGGTGTCCGGGTCGAGCTGCAACACCGCCGCGGGCGTGATCGAACTCAAGCAGATCAGCAACGTCACCATCATCGGGGTCGGTAGCGCCGTCTTCGACCAGCTCGGCATCCACATCCGCGACTCCAGCAACATCATCATCCAGAACGTGACCATCCGGAACGTCAAGAAGTCGGGCTCGCCCACCTCCAACGGTGGGGACGCCATCGGCATGGAGAGCACGGTCCGCAACGTCTGGGTCGATCACGTCACATTGGAGGCGTCGGGCGGGGAGTCCGAGGGGTACGACGGCCTCTTCGACATGAAGGACAACACCCAGTACGTGACCCTGTCCTACAGCATCCTGCGCAACTCCGGTCGCGGCGGCCTCGTCGGGTCCAGCGAGAGCGACCTGTCGAACAGCTTCATCACGTACCACCACAACCTCTACGAGAACATCGACTCCCGCACGCCGCTGCTGCGCGGTGGGGTCGCCCACATCTACAACAACCACTACGTGAGCCTGCGCGAGTCCGGAATCAACTCCCGGGCCGGAGCCAGGGCCAAGGTGGAGAACAACTACTTCCGCAACTCCAAGGACGTCCTGGGGACCTTCTACACCAACGAGCGCGGCTACTGGCAGGTCGCCGGCAACGTCTTCGACAACGTGACCTGGTCCAGCGCCGGCAGCGAGAACTACCCCG
Source organism: Micromonospora sp. NPDC048843 (assembly GCF_040649965.1). Lineage (NCBI taxonomy): Bacteria > Bacillati > Actinomycetota > Actinomycetes > Micromonosporales > Micromonosporaceae > Micromonospora > Micromonospora sp. NPDC048843. The sequence continues at coordinate 10,339 of NZ_JBEZGJ010000033.1, read as the reverse complement.
CCGGCCCCAACCCGACCTCCACCACCACTGTCAGCATCCCGTACTCGTACAGCCTCGACGGGGCGAGCTGCGTGCCGGACATCGTCCGTCAGACGGTCGGCGCCAACACGGGCCTGAAGGTGTCCAACGGCAGTTGCTCGCCGCAGACCCCGCCGCCGACCACGCCCCCGCCCACCACGCCCCCGCCCACCACGCCTCCGCCCACGACGCCCCCGCCCACCGGCGGGACCAACCTCAGCCTCGGCGCCGGCGCCGACGGCTCCAGCAAGGCCAGCGGAACCAGCTACGGCAACGTGCGCGACGGCAACCTGAGCACCTACTGGTCGCCGGCCGGGTCGACCGGCACGATCTCGATCAAGTGGGGCTCCGCGACCCAGGTGTCCCGGGTGGTGATCCGCGAGCCGTCCGGCACTCAGGGCTCCATCGGGTCCTGGCAGCTGATCAACAACGACAACGGAGCCGTCCTGGCATCCGGCAGTGGGGCGGGTTCGATCACCTTCTCGGCCACCGCGATGAGCAAGATCAACTTCAAGATCAACAGCTCCAGCGGTACGCCACGGATCGGCGAGTTCGAGACGTACGCGAGCTAGGTGTTTGCGGGCGGGAGCGGCTCGGCCTGCCGCCCCCGCCCGCGGGCGCCCATCACGAATCCGTGGTCGGCAGGGTGTCCATGAAGGAGCTGACCGAGAAGACCGCTCGCCCCGGCCCGGCGGGGCCGTACCCGGGCGGGGTGGACAGACCGTGGGCGTCCATTGTCGCCCGGTAGGCCTCCAGCAGGCGGACGTGGTATTCGAGCGGCGCGCCCTGCGGGTTCGTCCGGCCCAGCGGTGTGGTGGGCTCCGGGCACCAGGTGGTGAACCGGGGCGTGATACCCCGGGACATGAAGTAGTCGAGCCCCTCGGTGGTGGAGACGATCGCCTCGTCGACGCTGGTGAAGCCGTGCGGGGCGGCCATCTCGACGCCCGCCACGAAGTTCGGGATCACGTTGCGCGGGCCGAACACCTCGGCCGAGTCGAGGATGCGCCGGTGCCACTCCTCCCGACCGACGTACCGCTCCTTGCCCGGGCAGTACAACTCGAACAACCGCTTGTCCCACACCTCGTAGTTGGGGTGGTAGATGCGGATGCCGTAGTCGTGGAACCGCTGCACATCGGCTCGGGGTAGCGCCTGTGCCACGACCTTGCCGATCCACCGTCCCGGAAACCGCTCCTCGATCGCCTGCGCGTACTGGCCGTAGAAGTCGGCCTCGGCCAGCCCGTTGACCTGGGAGGTGATGCTGCCGCCGGTCAGCGTGTACGCCTGCGACGCGCGATCGACGTCGTGCCGGTTGATGATCTCCAGGGCCTCAAGGACCTCGTCGACGGGCTTGACCCCGGTGTAGGGCCGGCCAGCCTGCTTGTGCTGCCGCCAGTTGTGGTTGATGTCGCAGTACTGGCACTCCTCCTTGGCGCCGAAGTACTGGCAGACCCGGAACGCGGTGAGGTAGATGAGATAGCCCCACTGGATCGTCGGGGCGACCTCCATCACCGACTTGCCGTTGCCGAGTGTGTGGCGGTAGTACGCCGGCATGGGGGGCAGCCCGACATCGGCGATCGGCCGTCCGTCCAGGAACAGGCGCAGTCGACCGTCGCTGTCGGTGCCGACGCGGTACGGCGAGCTGGGATTGGTGCGGACCGACACGACGGTACGACGCAGGTCGTACGGGCCCCCGGTGAGCACGATCTCCTCCGGTGGCCGGCGCAGCGCCGCCGTCCCCAACTCCGGCAGCGTCCGATGGTCGAAGGAGAAGATGAAGTACGACTTCGGCTTGACGTCGCCGTGCTCGTTGTCGGTCAGTGCCGCGTCGTCGAAGGCGAGGCCGCCCCGCAGCAGGTCCTCCTTGAGGATCGCCTCCCGCGGCACGTGTGGGAAACGGCCCATCAACTCTTCGACGAGGTCGGTGCGCGACGTCATGCGGTTCCTCCCGAACGCGGTACGCCGAACCGGGTGGCGGGTGCCACCCGGTGCCGGCTGATCAGCTCTGCTTGGTCTCCCAGAAGATCTTCGAGATCTCCTCGATCTTGCCGAGGAGCTGCTCGGCGACAGCCGGGTCCGCGGCGCCCTTCGCGCCGCCGGCACCTGCCAGCTTCGTCGCCTCGTTGAAGAGGCCGTGCAGCTGGGGGTAGTTCTCGAAGTGCGGCTGCTTGAAGTAGTCGGTCCACAACACCCAGAGGTGGTGCTTCACCAGTTCGGCGCGCTGCTCCTTGATGAGCAACGCGCGGGTGCGAAACTCCGGGTCGTCGCTGGCCTGGTACTTCTCGGAGATCGCCTTGACCGACTCGGCCTCGATGCGGGCCTGCGCCGGGTCGTAGACGCCACAGGGGAGGTCGCAGTGCGCGCTCGCGACGGTACGCGGGCGGAGAAGGCGGGACAGGAACATCGGAATCCCTTCGACGGTGGTGCTCGGCTGACGTACGGCCGGGCACTGTCGCCCGGACGTGATCATCTAGGGACGCTAGAACCTCAACCGCACTTCATGTCAAGGCCGGGTCTATCGCGAGCGCTGTTTCCGGATGAGCGTCAGCAGGGCGGCGTGCGTCCGCTCGTCCGCGGCCACGACGAGACCGTCCCCACCGGCGTGCAGCGGCTGGCCGTCGAGCCCGGTGACCACGCAGCCAGCCGCCTGACAGAGCGCGATTCCGGCAGCGAAGTGGACGCTGTTGCGCAGGTCGCGGCGGTCCGTCACATAGGCGGCGCGGCGACCGGCGGCGACCCAGGCCACGGCCAGGCTGGTGGAGACCACCCGGGGCCGGAACTGTTCGAGAAAGCCCTCGTCGGTGAGCATGCGGGCGGCCAGGAAGACGTCCCGGTTGGGGAAGGGAGGGTCGAGGTTCAGGTCGACAAGCGTTGACTCGGCCGACGGGACGAGTCGCTCGTCCGTCCCCGCGCCCCGGACGTACGCGGCGGTGCCGTCGGTCCAGAACACCTCTGCGGCGAACGGGTCCACCGAGGCCGCCACTGTGACGTCCGACCCGACCCGCAGCGCGACGTTGACCGAGGCCAGCATGGTCCGCGCGGCGAAGTTCAACGTTCCGCACAGCGGATCGACCAGCCAGGTGCGCCCGTTGTCGCCGGTACCCGTCCGCCCGCTCTCCTCGGCCACCACGGCGTCGTCCGGACGCGCCGCCCGCAGGACGTCGAGGATGGCCTGCTCGGCCTCGACGTCGGCGGCGGTGGCGAAGTCGCCGGCGGTCTTCATGACGCGCGTCAGTGTTGAGCCGTACCGGGAGCGGACGACCGCGGCTCCAGCTTCCGCCGCCTCGATGGCCAGGGCCTGGTCTGTGATCGACATGCCCGAACCATAGGAGCCGTGGGCAACGTCGATGACAGCCCCCGCGCCCGGCCATGGGTCACCGGGCAGGTCAGTCCGACAGTTCGATGATCGGTGGTTGACTGACGACCGCCGTGATGATCATGGGAGCGTCGCCGTCACACTGGTTGACCGAGACCGCTACCCACCGACCCTCGGTCACCGTCGGCCCCCAGACCGTCAGGTCGCCGTAGCAGTCCAGGTCGCAGAGTGACTGGAACAGTGCCGGCATGGGTTCACCGGCCTGATGCCGAAACAGCGGCACCCGCATGGAGACCGTGCGGTGCGCGCCCCACCTCTGGTCCAACTCCGCCACGACGAGGGCCAGGTTCGCCTCGGCGGCCTCCTCGGCCTGGTTCCATTCGGCACCGTACACACCCGTCAGGGCGTCGCTCTCCCAGAGCGGAACGATCCGAAAGCCCTCGCCTCGGGTGCCCGTCCACTCGCCGGTGGCCGGATCTCCCTCGCTGACCGGTACGCCGCCAGTGGGCAGGTCCGTGGCGAGCACGGACTCGATGTCGGACACCGTCCGACCGGTGTCGAACACCTCACCGGCCCGGGCGGTCATCGGGCGACTCGTCGTACCGCCGGCGGCCCATACCGCATCGTCCGCACCACCTGTCTCCGTCGGCTACGGCCCTCGATCATCGCACCGTGAGCGAGCCGACGAGGGGGGGGCGGGCGTCGGTCAGGAGACCGCCCTCCGCACCAGCTCGGTGATCTTCTTCTCCACGGCCGGGCTCCACTGCCGCAACGCGTACGCCACCGGCCAGAGATCGCCGTCGTCGAGGTTGGCCGGGTCCTGGAAGCCCAGAGTCGAGTACCGGTAGTTGAACTTGCCGGAGTCCTGGAAGAAGACGACGATCTTGCCGTCCTCCTTCGCGTAGGCGGGCATCCCGTACCAGGTCTTCGGCATCAGGCCCGGGGCGGCGGCGGTCACCGTCACGTGCACGCGCTCGGCGAGCGCGCGGTCCTCCGGCTCCATCTGCGCGATCCGGTCGAGGACCGCTTGCAGCCCGTCCGCCTTCTTGGCGCCCTTCTTGCCCTCGGCGCGCAGCTCGTCGGCGCGCTCCTTCATCGCGGCCCGCTCCTCGGGGCTGAAGCCGTCGGACACGGTAGTGGTCTTCGCGGACATTCTCGGGCTCCCTCTCGTCGTCCAGGTCGGCGTGCTGCCGTTCACCTGGGGAAAGGCTAGGCCGGTCGGCCCTGTCGGGCTTCTCGATTCGTGATCGGTTCGGAGCCGGACAGCAGGTGGCGGTCCTCGTACCCGTGATTTGCTGGTCAGCGTGATCGGTGACTAGGTTGTCGACCGAAGCAGAACGACCGGTCTAGGGAGTCCCGTCATGAACATCACCGCCGATCGGATGGCGGCGGCGTACTTCGACGCCTTCGAGACGCTGTGCAGGGCGACTCCGAAGGGCGGGTACGCCGAGCGGGGCACCGCCCGCGCGGGGGTGACGCAGGCCGGCGTCGCGACGCTCAACGCCGCCTACGACAGGTCCACCGAGCCCGACCTCGGGTCGCTCGACGAGATGGCGACCGAGGTCGGCGGGCAGGCCCCGCAGTGGTCGATCATCGTCAGGGGCGAGGCGGACGACCGGGTCGCTGACCTCGCGGCCCGGCACGGCCTCCTCGAACGCGCCGAGCTGCCACTGCTGGCCTGCGCGGCGGACGACCTCACCTTCCGTGCCGGCTCGGCAGAGCGTCCCTCGGTGCGTCAGGTCGGTGCCGCCGAGAACGACCTCTACACCGACGCACTCACCCGGAGCTTCGAGGTTCCCGAGGGTCTCTTCGGCTCGCTGATGGGTGGTGCGGTGCTCGACGCCGAACCCATCACCGGCTACCTGGCCGAGGAGTCGGGCCGGCCCGTCGGCACCGGGCTCGGGATGCGGACCTCCGGGGTGGTCGGCGTGTTCAACATCGCCGTCGTTCCGTCCGCCCGGGGTCGTGGCCTGGGCCGGATGATCACCGAAACGGTTCTGCGGGACGGCATCGCGGCTGGCGCGGACGCCGCCTACCTGCACACCAGCGTGATGGGTCGGCCGCTCTACGAGTCGATGGGCTTCACGCTCGTGGAGACCTGGACCATGTTCCACGCGCGGTGACTGACGATGTCGACCGGGCGGTGTCAGGTATGGGGGAGAGAGTCATGACCTTCAGTGAGAGCGTGCGCTCGGCGTTTCGCCGAGGCGAGACCGACGCCGTGGTGCGGATGAGCGAGGCCGAGATCGAGCGGGCCCAGGCGGCCGGCGATCTGGCGGGCGAGGTGGAGGCCCGGTACAGCCTCGCCCGGGTCGCCATTCGCGGCGGTGACCTGCCGGGCGGAGAGGCACGGGCCCGGGAGGCTCTCGCGGTGGCGCTGCGCTCCGGCGACCGGGCCCTGGAGGAACGGCCGAGGCACGTGCTGGCCGGCGTCGCGAGGATGTCCGGTGACCTGCTCCGCGCTCGGGACCTGTACCGGGAGAGCATCGCGCTCAACGAGGCGCTCGGCCAACCCAAGACTGTCAACTCCGAATATCACAACCTCGCGTTCTGCGAGTTGGGGCTGGGCAACCTGGACGTGGCCCGGACACTGTTCGCCGAGAACCGCGAGCGGGTGTTCCACAACGGCTGGGCGGACTTCGTGCCGTACGTCTGCGTCGCCGGTGCCGCGCTCGCGACTGCCGAGGGGGAACACTCCCGCGCGGCGCGGATGATCGGTGTCGCGGACGCCGCGTTCGCGGCGCTCGGCCAGGTGCCGGACCCGGACGACGCCGCGGACCTCGCCCGGATGCGCGCCGCCGCGACCGAGGCGCTCGGCCCGACCGACTTCGACGAGCAGTACGCCGTGGGCCAGCACCTCGAACCGCGGGCGGCGTTCGGCAACGGCTGAACCGCGGGGAGTGTTGCCCGTCGTTCGACAGCGGTCTTCCAGCGTTCGGAACGAATCCGCACTGTTCCGTACACCCTGATGGCTTGTGGGGCTCGAGTGGCGATGATGGGTTCGCCTCATGTCAGTCAAGAGAGCAACGCGACCAGCTTTCATCGTGGCCCTGGCGGCCCTCTTCGTCCTACTCGCCGGCGCACCGGCGGCGGCTACCATCGCGACGCCGGCCGGCTGGCCGCCCGACGTCGTGGACTGCGTCGACGCACCGGGCCCTTCCTCCAGCTCGTCGTCGCCAGCCCAAGCCTGCTTCCGGGCCTACGGTGACCAGATCTGGGTCTACGACCGCGACACGCCGTACGCGGCCATCGGGGAATGGCAGAACCAGCTCTACTACGGCGGAACCTGGCACAACTACCGCAGTGGCGACTGCCAGAACCTCGAAGGCGAGGGTGCCTGGGGAGTGTGCAACTACGACTTCTACGAGGACGGCACGACCCACCGCTACGAAGATCAAGGCAGTCGGGTGCGGTTCCGGGCCTGTGGCGCCTGGGGCTGCTCCGGATGGTCGCCCTGGTGGCGTAACAACAACTAGCTCCGGGGCACGATGACGATGATCGGGTCGGCGGGCGGGTTCGGAGACTCCCCGCGACCCGATCATCTCTGACCTGAGCGGCCCCAGGTGACGGCTACGACGCCGTGCGGGCAGCGGTGATGGTTCGTCCCCGCTCCGACTCTCCGAAGCGGTCGAGCATGGCGCGTACCTCGTCGGCGCTCACGTTGGCGCCGAACAACTCGCTGCCCGGTTCGAGGCGTACCCCCTCGGCCAGCGGGCTGGCGACGACCGGATCGAAGCCGAGCGCGTCCACCAGGGCCGCGACCTCGGTGAGGTCGGCGTTGTCGTCGCCGGCGACCGCGATGGCCTTGCGGCCTGTCGCCCCCGCCGGCCGGGCCTCGTCCTCCAGGTCGTGATAGCCCATGTGGTTGAACGCCTTCACGACGCGTGAGCCGGACAGGAACGCCTGGACGGTCTCGCTCGACGAGGTACGCGGGTTGGTGAGGTCGTCGCGAATGCCGTCGATCTCCCACCAGTAGTTCATGGCATCGACCACGAGCTTGCCGCGCAACGCCTCGGCGGGAACGCTGCGGTACTTGCCCAGTGGCAGGGCGAGGATGACGACGTCGGCGTCGGCCGCCGCGTCGACAGCCGTCGTGGCCTCGGCACCCGGGGCGAGGACCTCGACGGTCAGGGCGATCTTCGCCGGGTCGCCGGAGCCGGCCACCCGTACCCGGTAGCCGGCGGCGACGGCGAGCCGGGCCAGCACCGTGCCCACCTTGCCGGCCCCGAGGATGCCGAGGGTCGCCGGCTGGCTCCGGTCGTTGTCGTTCATGTCGTCCTCTCGCTGGGAAAGTGCTGATCAGGCCAGCAGTTCGCGGACCATGGGGATCACCTTCGAGCCGTAGAGTTCCACGGCGCGCATCCGGGCGCTGGCCGGTTGCGCTCCGGCCGAGTAGATGAGGTCGAACCGGCCGACGCCGAGGCTGCGGATCGCACGGGCCATCCGGCGGGCCACCGTCTCCGGTGAACCGATGTAGAGGGAGCCGTTCTCCACCTCGGAGTCGAACTCCTGACGGCGGATCGGTGGCCAGCCGCGCAGTTTGCCGATCCGGTCTCGCATGATCCGGTAGTGCGGCCAGTAGATCTCCTTGGCCTGCTCGTCAGTGTCGGCGATGAAGCCCGGCGAGTGCATGCCGACCGGGTGCGCGGTCGTACCGAGCTGGTCGGCGGCCCGCCGGTACAGGTCGATGTACGGCGCGAAGCGCTCGGGGGCGCCGCCGATGATGGCGAGCATGAGCGGCAGCCCGTACTGGGCGGTGCGGACGACCGACTGCGGCGAGCCACCCACACCGACCCAGGTGTCCAGGTGACCCGATTCGGTCTTCGGGAACACGTCGGCGTTCTCCAGCGGGGCACGCAGGGTGCCGCTCCAGGTGACCGGCTTCTCGTCCAGCAACTTGACGAACAGTTCGATCTTCTCCTCGAACAGCGTGTCGTAGTCGCGCAGGTCGTAGCCGAAGAGCGGGAACGACTCGGTGAACGAGCCGCGACCGAGGATGACCTCGGCTCGGCCGTTCGACAGGGCGTCCACTGTGGCGAAGCGCTGGAACACCCGTACCGGGTCGTCGGAACTCAGCACTGTCACGCCGGAGGCCAACCGGATCCGCGAGGTGCGGGTGGCGATTCCGGCCAGCACCGTCTCCGGTGTGGAGACCGAGTACTCCGGTCGGTGGTGCTCTCCCAGGGCGATGACGTCGACCCCGAGTTGGTCGGCGAGCACTGCCTCGTCGACGACCTGCCGGATCGCCGCCGCGTGGGAGACGAGCTTGCCGTTGTCGTCCTCCGGTACGTCGCCGAACGTGTCCAGGCCGAACAGCAGATCAGACATGGTTGGGCTCCTTAGCCAGCAGCTCCCGGACCCGCGGCGCGACCTCACTGCCCAGCAGTTGGATGGTGCGCGCGCGTGCCTCGCGGGGCAGGTGCATGATGTCGTACTTCAGGTCGAAGCGGCTCAGCCGCAGGTCGCGAGCGACAGTGGCGATCTTCTGCGCCACCGTTTCGGGCGAACCGACGAAGAGCGCTCCGTGGTCGATTTCGGCCTCGTAGCGCGCGCGGTCCGGTTTGTAGAAGCCGCGTTCGGCGGCCAGGGCCGCCACGACCGGCTGCCAGTATCGCCACCACGTCTCCACCGCCTCCTCGTCGGTGTCCGCGACAAGGCCGAGTGAGTGCTGCCCGATTGGCTGCAGGGTATGCCCGAATTGTTTGAGCGCCCTGGTGTAGAGGTCGACGTGGCCGGCGAATCGCTGGGGGCGCCCGCCGATGATCGCGAGCATGAGCGGAAGTCCGTGCCGGGCGGCGCGGATGACCGAGTTCGGGCTTCCCCCGACACCGATCCAGGTCGGGATGCCGCCCGGCTGCATCAGTGGGTGCAGCCGCTGCGCCGTCAGTGGGCTTCGTACCGTCCCGGACCAGGTGACCGGTTCGTCCTGCTGAAGCCGCAGGAAGAGGTCCAGCTTCTCCTCGAACAACCGCTCGTAGTCGGCCAGGTCGTAACCGAACAGCGGGAACGACTCGGTAGCCGATGCGCGTCCGAGGACGATCTGGGCGCGGCCGTCGGAGACGGCGTCGAGGGTGGAGAACTCGTGGTAGAGCCGTACCGGGTCGTTGGTGCTGAGCACTGTGACCGAGGTGCCGAGGCGAATTCGCTCGGTCGCCGTCGCTACCGCGGCGAGGAGCACTGGTGTCGCCGAGTCGTTGTGGCCCTCGCGGTAGTGCTCACCGACGCTGAACACGTCGAGTCCGGCCGACTCGGCGAGCCGTGCCTCGTCCACGAGTAGCCGTACGGTCTCGGCGTCGCTCAGAACCCGGTCGCCGTCGGTGGCCACCTCCCCGAACGAGTTGAGCCCCAGCTCGAAGTCTGCAGCTGCCATCGTCTCCTCCTCGGTGCAATCCGCCGGCGACCCGCGGGAGCGGACCTACCGGTTGACGTGTCAATGATGCTAACTTGATGATTGACACGTCAATTCCCGGGAGAGTGAGATGACGGAGGCCACACCAGGCCGGCGGGGCGGACGCCAACTCCCGACCGCCGACGAGCTGCGAATCTGGCGGGACTTCATCGAGACGACGGCAGCGCTCGGCTCCCGGCTCGAGTCCCGACTACAGGGCGACTCCTCGCTCTCGACCGGCGACTACGCAGTGCTCCTCGCCCTCAGCGAGGCGGAGGGCGAGTCGATGCGGTCGTCCGAACTCGCCTCGCACATCGGGTGGGAGCGGAGCAGGCTCTCCCACCATCTCGGGCGGATGGAGCGGCGCGGCCTCATCCGCCGCCAGGAGTGCGCCACGGTTCCCCGCGGGGCGGAGGTGCTGCTCACGGCGGCCGGCACCGAGGCGTTCAGGGGAGCCACCTTTCCCCACCTGCGCGCCATCCGGGAGCTCTTCGTCGACGCCCTCACGCCGAAGCAGATCGTCGCGGCGGGCGAGATCGCCACGGCGCTGCGAGCGCAGCTCGACGTCCTGGGCAAGGACTGATCACCGGGCTTTCCGCTCATCTGGCGAGCTGCCCGAG